>WFYH01000241.1 GCA_015490215.1 Aquificaceae bacterium | reverse complement strand
TTTCTGGCTGTCATGCACCCTCTCGTCAGTTACATCTATAATCTACCTTTCTTAAGGTTCTTTTCCTCAGCGTTATACCTGCTCCAGTCTTTGCTTAAAGTCCTTTTATCTTACCTGATGAGTTTTTAGACAAAGCAATTCAAACTCTTCTAGCCCCCTTTGATCTTCAAAAACCGGGTCTCTTATCAAGGGGACAAGCCTTGAAATCGTTGAGATCATGGTTCAGAGGAAGGGGAGGGCAGAGTAATTGGACAGAATATTTCTTCATGGCATAAACCTCCCCGAGGATTGGAAAAATGCAGGCTGAAGATTTAAGAGTTAAATGGGAAGTCTAAAGGCGGTAGTATTTCAGATGTTGGGATAAATGACTATGGAGATCTCTTCGTCGGGGATTATCTTCCAGAGTTCTTCTTCCAATTCGGTGGTCTTTTTCATGGAACGGATGTTCGTATAAACCTGTATCAGAACCCCTTCGTCGTGTTCCCATACATCTATCTTCTTAATCTTTACCCTCTTGGCTTTTAAGAACTCCTTAACCTTCTCTACAGCTACATTCACGTCTACCATCTTCATCTTCCGACCTCCCTGAGAATTAATTTAGCAGGTGTAAGTGCTTGAAGAAAGTGCTTTCTATCTACGGGTTTGTGGAGTTCGTAGTCAGCCATCTTCCGTAGGTTCCTAATCTGCCGCGTGGAAACTACAAGTCCTAACAGGAAAAGAAGTTAAAATCTTAAGTTATGAGGGAGATAGGGATAATCGGCTTGGGGAGGATGGGAGCAGGTATAGGCAGACGTCTTCTCTCAAAGGGGTGGACCGTTTACGGCTACGACAGGAGCGAAGAAGCCCGATCCAAAGCACAAGAGGCGGGCATAGAGGTCTTTGAAGATTTAGAGTTCCTCTGCGGAGCCTTTGAGGACAGGAAGCTCCTCTGGATAATGGTTCCAGCGGAGGTGGTAGGAGAGGTTATAAAGTCCCTAAAGCCCTACCTGCTTGAAGGGGACATCGTTATAGACGGGGGCAACTCCTTTTACAAGGATTCTCAAAAAAGGTATGAGGAACTTTCCCAGATAGGCGTTCACTTTTTGGACGTGGGTGTAAGCGGAGGCGTGTGGGGAGAAAAGCAAGGTTATTGCCTCATGGTGGGGGGAGATAAAGAGGTTTTCCTTCAGATAGAAGATCTCTTTAAGGATCTTGCCTACGAGGGGGATGGATACGGATACATGGGCGCTTCGGGGAGCGGGCACTTTGTGAAGATGGTTCACAACGGCATAGAATACGGGATGATGCAGGCAATAGCTGAAGGCTTTGAGCTTATGAAGGAAAGCGGTTTTGAGCTGAACCTTGAAGAGGTAGCAAGGGTATACACTAAAGGGAGCGTTATAAGATCATGGCTGATGGATTTGACCTACAAGGCTTTTAAGGACTTCGGGGACATGAAAGAGATAAAACCCTTCGTAAGGGACTCGGGGGAAGGACGGTGGACGGTTATAACCGCCGTGGAGCTTGGGGTTCCCCTCTGGGTCATTGCGGACTCCCTCTTTACGAGGTTCAGATCAAGGCAGGAAGACTCCTTCAGAGACAAGCTCCTTGCAGCGCTCAGGTTTGAGTTCGGAGGTCATCAGGTTGATAAGAAGGGAGGCGGATAAAAAGGTTCTCTTTATTTTGGGAGGCACGGGGGACCTCTCCAAGAGGAAGCTTTACCCTGTGCTTAACTCCCTCCTTGAAAAGGGAAAGCTCGGGGATCTTCTAAAAGTTTACGCCCTCGGAAGGACTAAGGGGGATCTGGAAGAGCATGTAAAGAATTTAGACCATCTCAGGAAAATACTTGAATACCACAGATTTGACGTTACAAACCGTGAAGATTATAACTTCTTAGCGGAGGAGATAGAAAAGTTCAAAGATACGGAACTCATCTTCTACTTGGCGCTTCCCCCTCAGCTTTTTGAGGTGGCGGTGGTAAACCTCGGCTCCCTTTTAAGAAAGTTCCCCAATCCGAGGAAGATAGTGGTGGAAAAGCCCTTCGGCTTTGATCTTGAGTCCGCTCGCAGGCTCAACTTCCAGCTTAAGAGATACTTCACCGAAGAGGAGATCTACAGGATAGACCACTTCCTCGGGAAGGTGGCTGTTCAAAACATACTCTCCGTCAGGTTCTCTAACTACATATTTGAAGGTATCTGGAACAAAAACTTCATAGACCACATTCAGATCTCCGCTTTGGAAACGGTAGGTCTTGAGGGAAGAGCTTCCTACTACGACAGGGTGGGGGCTTTGAGGGATATGATTCAAAATCACCTTCTTCAGATCCTCTGCTTTTTGGCTATGGAGCCTCCCGCAGTTATGGAGGCGGAAAGGGTAAGGGATGAAAAGGTAAAGGTCCTTGCATCAATAAGAAGGTTTTCCGAGGAAGATGTTGACAAGGTGGCGGTGAGGGGGCGGTATAAGGGTTACCTTGAGGAACTCGGAAAGCCCTCAAATACGGAGACCTATGCAGCTATAAAGCTCTACATAGACAACTTCCGCTGGGAGGGTGTCCCCTTTTATCTGAGAACGGGCAAAAGGCTGAAGGAGAAAAAAACCCAAGCGATCATCGTCTTTAAAGAGGTGCCGGGGAACTTCCACCGTATGCTCGGTTGTAAACCCGCCCAAAACAAGCTGGTCTTTGAGATAGCTCCCAAAAACAGGGTAAGGTTCCTCTTTGAGATGACTCCTCCTGAGAATTTTTTAGCCTGCCCTGTGGAAAGGAGCATGGAAATGGACCTTTCACCGGAGGGAGCGCCCGAAGCCTATGAAACCCTACTTGAAGACATATTTCAGGGAAATCAAACCCTCTTCATAAGGGAAGACGAATCTGAGCTTGCGTGGGAGATAATAGAGCCTATAATAAAGGCTTGGAAGGAAAAAGAGCAGGTGCCCGAATACGAACCGGGAAGTTACGGACCGCAAGAGGCGGAGGAGTTTATAAAGAGGGATGGAAGAAGGTGGCTCTACCTTTGAGGTGGTTTTCGGAACCGAGGATCAGCTCATTGAAAAGCTCTACGCTCTGTTTAAATCCCGTGCTCGGGAGGAGATAGAAAAGAAAGGTAAGTTCGTCGCCGGTCTTGCGGGAGGAAAGTCCCCGAGGAGGTTTTACGAATACCTTAAGGAAAATTTCGACCTCTGGGATAGGTGCTTTTTCGTTCCCACCGATGAGAGATATGTTCCTTCGGATCACCCCGAAAGCAACTACCGCTTTCTGAAAGAGTCCCTCGGCGATAAGGCGAATCTATACCGTGTAAAGACAGAGCTACCCCTTGAGGAGGCGTGCAGGGATTACGACAGGGTCCTCGGTGAAATAGGGAGACTTGACTTTATACTCTTGGGTTTGGGTGCAGACGGACACACCGCCTCACTTTTCCCGGAAAGGACCTGTAACCCCTGCGGTGATTGGGCTTGCACGTCCCTTTCTCCCGACGGGCTGTATAGGATAAGCATGAGGATAAGGTTTATAAACCTTTCCGAAACCATAGCATTCTTCGTGGTGGGGGAAAGGAAGAGAAGAGCTTTGCAACAGCTTCTAAGGGGCGAAAACATACCCGCCTCCAAGGTAAAAGGCGGAAAGATCTTTACCGACATACGTATATGAACCCGCTGCTGCGCCAACTTCCCCAAGTTTCCAAGCTGGTAGAAAGGTTTAAAGGCACATATCCGGAAGCTATAGTAAAGGAAGCGGTAAGGGATGTTATCAGCAGATACAGGGCGGAGATACTTGAAGGGGCAAGGAACTCCCTGAGCGGTCTTGAAAAGGATATAGAGGAGGAAATCCTAAGAAGGATAAAACCGAACCTGCGAAGGGTTATAAACGCTACCGGAGTGGTCATAAACACCAACTTGGGAAGGGCACCCCTTGCACGGGAAGCGGTGGAATATATTGCTAAAATAGCCTCAGGATACACGAACCTTGAATACAGTCTCTCCAAAGGCTCAAGGGGATCAAGGCAGGAGCACGTTGAAGAGATTCTCTGCAGGCTCACGGGTGCCCCTTCCGCCATGGTGGTTAACAACAACGCTGGGGCAGTTTACTTGGTTCTCAACACCTTGGCTCAGGGGAGGGAAGTGATAGTCTCAAGAGGTGAGCTTGTAGAGATAGGGGGTAGCTTTCGTATGCCGGATATCATGAGAAGCTCCGGTGCCCTGCTGGTGGAGGTGGGAACGACCAACAAAACCAAAGTGCAAGATTATGTGAACGCTATCTCCGAAAAGACAGCCCTGCTTATGAAGGTTCACAGAAGCAACTTCTTTATAGAGGGCTTCGTTGAGGAGGTAGGTGTTGGGTATCTTGTAAAGATTGCCAAAGACAGTTCTCTCCCCTTTTACTACGACATAGGCAGCGGTCTTCTACTTGAAGAGGAAAGGCTCTTAGGTTTTAGAACGGGAGAGCCTTCCTTTGCGGAGTGTATAAAGGAAGGAGTCAGCGTAGTTTCCGGCAGTGGAGACAAGCTCTTGGGAGGTCCTCAGGCGGGCATCATCTTGGGTGAAAGGGAGATAGTTGAAAGGCTCAAGAGGAACCCTATGGCAAGGGCACTCAGAGTTGACAAGCTTACCTTAGCGTCCTTGGAAAAAACCCTCAGGATATACCTTGAAGGTCGCCCGGAGGACATACCCGTCATACGCATGCTCACCGAAAAAGAAACCGCCTTAAAGAAAAAAGCCCTAAAACTAAAAAGGCTTCTAAAAGGCTTTAAAGACCTTGAGGTCGGGGTTCTGAGGGATGTATCACGTCCCGGAGGGGGGTCCCTGCCCTCTTTGGAGCTTCCCACTTACTGTGTTGTCCTAAAACACCGTAAGTTAAGCACCTCGGAGCTCTCAAAAAGACTCAGACTTTCGGATCCTCCCGTAATCGGAAGGATAAAGAAAGACTTGCTCTTTCTTGATGTCAGAACCGTCTTTGATTCGGAGCTGAAGCTGATAAAGGTTTCCCTTGAGAAAGCTCTCGGACTTACTTGAAAAACTCTACCGTCTTGTAGAGTTTGTCCGAAACCGTCTTCATCTCCTCCGCTACCTTTGAAAGCTCTTCTGCCATCGCTTCTATCTGCTCGCTCGCGTTGGTTATAAAGCTCAGCTTCTCCGAGATCTCTTCAATACCCTTTAGGTGCCCTTCAACCTCTCCCGACACCTCATCGGCGGTTGCGCTCGTGTGCTCCGACTCTTTGAGTATTCTGGAGAAGTTTTCACCTATGATTTCAGAATTTTTCTTCATTTCGCTGAAGCTCTCCTTGACCTTACCCATGTTTCGGTTAACCCTTTCAAAGGCGTCAAGTATAGCTTTGGTGATCTCTTCTATCCTCTCAAGCTCCTCGTTGGTTCTTGTAGCCAGCTTACCCACCTCTTCCGCCACCACCGCAAAGCCCCTTCCCGCCTCTCCAGCCCTTGCAGCCTCTATTGCGGCGTTCAAGGAAAGAAGGTTAGTTCTTTCCGCTATCTCCCTGACAGTATCCGCAATGCGGTTTATCTTCGCCACGTTCTCGGAAAGGTCCGAGAAAGTTTTAAGAACCTCCTCCACGGTAGAAGAAAACCTTTCCATAGAGGCACTTATTGACTTAGAGCTTTCGGCCCCCGCCTTCGCCGCCTGAAGGGACTCCCTCGCAAAGGCGCTCATCTGCTTCATCCTTTCGGAGATGCTCTTTAGGGTCTCGGAAAAGTCTTTAACAAGCCTTGATATCTCCGAGAGGTTAGCCACCTGATGGTTCACAGACTGGGAAAGCTCCGCAGAACCCGAAGACAGGGAAGAGGCTATCTCCTCTACCTTCCTTGAGTGCTCTACTATCTCGGAAACCACTTTGTTAAGTTTGTCCACAAGGGCGTTCCAAGAAGAAGCTATCTGTCCTATCTCGTCACCGCTGTCAAGCCCTACACCCGAGAGCTTTCCCTCCTTGGACTTAGATATCTCCGTAACGATCATCCCTATCTCCTTTGAAATGGATCGCAGGATGTAAAAAGCAAGGGCAAACACCACAACCGACACTAAAGCTATCGTTCCCAAAATAATGCTTATCTCCCGAGCCACCGACTTCTTTTTGGCTACCAAAAAAAGCGCCCCTATGATCTCTTTTTTCTCTGTGGAAGTGTCCCTTATGGGCACGCCTACTATAAGGTTGTCACCCTTGACCAGCACCTTCTTCTGACCTTTTAGGACCTCTCCCACCGCCGAAGGATCTATGGTTATTTGAACTCCCTTCTCCCACTTTATATCAGCAAAGAGTTTCCCATCTTTGGTGAACACAGCCACATACTTTATACCCTCAACGTTTCGCAGTGTATCCTTTAGATACGCCTGTGCCCCCTCTTGGGATTCAAAGGTTATTGAGGGGACAAGTCCCGAAGACAGGGAGTAAAGCAGGTTGAGGATAGCCTTTTCTTGAAACTCGTTTATGTTCTGAAACAAAAGAAAGACAGGAACAACCACGGGCGCAATTACTGCCAAGACGAGGGTAGCTCCGAGCTTGTGGGAAAGCTTCATTACTTCTTAGCGTGGGGGACAAATATCCCGTCCCAGTCTTTCCTTCCCTTGTAGTGGCAGTTGGCGCAGTCCTTGGCGGGGTTTTTTACTATCCTCTTTTTGGAAGGCATCAAAAACCCTTCCCACTTCCAGCCTCCTTCATCTTTGGGATCTCCTGTCTTATACATTACGAGGATGACCCTCGGCGTTTGCCCCTTGTCTTTGTAGTTAACAAAGATAACCGTTGACCCTTTCGGGAATTGAGGAGGAGTTTTTCCTTTTTTAAAGTCCGAAATGTATCTAGCAAAGTGGGCATAGGCAGTGTCGTTCATGTAGGTCTCGTGGTAACCCGGAACTATGCCGTACAGAGGGTTGCCCGGAAGGATGGCTCCCTGCTCCACCTTCTTCATGTTCCTCCAGCCTTCCGGAAACTCAACGTCACCGGCTAAGACTATACCCACTACTGAGAGACCTGCGATTACAATTTTTTTCATATTTTTCCTCCTTAATGTCCTTCTTATGACACCCTCTATACTAATTTTTGTCTTCTTTCCTCAAAAATCAACTCTGTGGAGGTATGATAATTCCCACCCCAGCTCTTATACTCTATCCACCTGAGATATCCAAGATATAGTCAATAATTTTTAGAAACTCCTGACAGAATATAGTCATCTGACCACGTCAATCCTGTCATGAAACTCAGAAAGTCAAAGAAATACTCCTCCCCTTTCGTGAACGTAAAATAGAAGAAAGTTAAAAGGTGGTAGAAGATGTCATTAGCTAAAAAGGTGCTCACAATAAGAGTTTCAGGAAAGGAGAGAAAAGAAAAGG
>WFYH01000240.1 GCA_015490215.1 Aquificaceae bacterium | reverse complement strand
TGCTGACCTACAAGTTCAGGGCTTATCCATCCGCTTTGTTGGAATACAGAATGGAAAATTGGCTCTACATCCTTTGCAACCTCTACAACCGTGCTATTGAGGAGAGAAAAAGAACCTGGAAGGAAGAGAAGAAAACTATCACATACTCCCACCAGCAGAACTCCCTCCCCAAGCTCAAGAAAAAAGACCCAGCTCTAAAGCTCGTCCACTCTCAAGTCCTTCAGGATTGTCTGAAAAGAGTAGATAACGCTTTCCAGAAGTTCTTCAGAAAAGAAGCCAAGTATCCCAAGAGAAAGAAGCTTTCTAAATACAACTCCTTCACCTTCCCGCAGGTGTGGATGAAGCAGAAGGGAAGTCTCGTAGAGGTTATCAAACTTGAAAGAATAAACAGCAGGTTTGCATACCTTCACCTTCCCAAACTTGGTAAGCTCAAGATAAGACTGCACAGGGAGATAGACTGGACGAAAGCGAGGACGGTTACGGTAAAGAGAGAGCCATCAGGGAAGTGGTATGTATGTATAACCGTAGAGGTAGAGCTTGAACGGATACTGAGGGAAGCTCAGGAGAAAGCTGTGGGGATAGACCTTGGAGTCAAGAACCTTGCGACCACATCAGAAGGAGAGTTTATAGAGCATCCTAAGTTTTTACAGAGACTTGAGAAGAGGCTAAAAAGGGAACAGAAGAAGCTCTCAAGGAAGGAGAAAGGTTCAAACAACTGGGAGAAACAGAGAAAGAGAGTAGCTAAGATTCACGAGAAGATAAGGAATGCAAGAAGAGACTTTCTACACAAGCTGTCAAGGTATCTTGTAGAGAGTTACGACCACATCAGCTTTGAGGACTTGAACATAAGGGGACTTGTTCAAAATAGCAATTTAGCTAAACTCATACTTGATGCGGGATGGGGGACACTTATTACCTTTGTCACCTACAAGGCTGTAATGGCAGGGGCAAGGGTGGTGAGGGTTGACCCGTCCTACACAGCTCAGGATTGCTCTGTGTGTGGGTTTAGAGTTCCCAAGACCTTAGCTGAAAGGTTACACGAATGCCCTGAATGTGGGGCAGTAATGGACAGGGATTACAATGCGAGCGTGAACATTTTGCGGAAAGGGCTCACCCACCTTACGGGTGGTAGGGTTGGAGCGACCCGAACTTACGCCTGTGGAGAGGGTAAAAAGCCCTCGTTGAAGCAGGAATCCCCATGCGGGTCTTCCGGGTGGGAGTAATCCCTACCGGAAGCTCCTTCCATAAGGAAGGAGAGGTTCACTTTTGCATAATTAGACACAGATGGATGTGTTTGTGCAGATAGAGACCTTCTTAAAGGAACAAGTTCTTGGGGTTCCCCTTTACAGGGTAGCTCTGGCGGTGGGGGCTTTTCTCGGATTTTTGCTTCTTAGGAAGCTCTTTATCTTTTTCGTCCTCGGTCTTGTAAAGAACCTTATACAGAGGACGGAAACGGAGATAGACGATCTGCTCTTTAGGGTCCTTTCAAAGCCCGTTAGCTACATAATAGCCTTGGCGGGTCTCGGGGTAGCCCTGAAGATCCTCGGCGTGGAAAATCAGTTCGTTTACAAGATACTTAAAACTTTCCTGATCTTTATTCTCTTTTGGACCTTTTACAACCTTGTAGTTGCCTTTGAGGTATACGTATACCGCTTTGCGGAGAGGTTCGGGAGGGAGTTTTCAAGAGAGGTGGGCGGTTTTCTTGTAAGGATACTGAAGGCTTTTGTAATCATCGTGGGGGCGGTGGCGGTTCTTCAGGAGTGGGGTATAAACGTGGGTGCCCTTTTGGCTTCTTTGGGTCTCGGAGGTCTTGCCTTTGCCCTTGCGGCGAGGGATACGGTGGCAAACCTCTTCGGAGGTCTTACGGTCCTTGCGGACAAGTCTATGAAGGTGGGCGACTGGGTAAAGATAGGGGACATAGAAGGGATAGTTGAGGATATCGGGATAAGGACTACCAAGATAAGGACATTTGAAAAGAGCCTTATAACCCTCCCCAATCAGGTGGCTTCCAACCAGCCCCTTGAAAACTTCTCCCGTAGGAATGTGAGGAGGATAAAGATGACGATCGGGCTTACCTACGACACCACGAGGGATCAGATGGTCCGCATCCTCAAAGACATAAGGGATATGCTCAAAAACCACCCCCGTATAGCCAAAGATCAGCTTTTGATGGTTTACTTTAGGGACTTTTCCGACAGCTCCTTGGACATATTTATCTACTGTTTTACCGACACGGCGGACTGGAAAGAATACCTCGCCATCAGGGAGGATGTCAACCTGAAGATAATGGAGATAGTAGAAAGGCACGGAGCTTCCTTTGCCTTCCCGAGCAGGTCCATATACGTAGAGAAGATGCCACCCTTTAAAATAGAAGACCATGGAAAGGGAAAAACTCAAGGAGCTGATAAAGGAGAGGTCTCTTAAGGTAGCCTCGGAGCCTATCTTTAAACTTTCCTCGGGGAAGATGAGCAGGTTCTACGTAGATCTAAAAAGGATAACCTTTGATCCCGAAGGGGTTTATTTGGTGGGAAGGCTCATGTATGAACTTGTAAAGGGTCACAAACCCGACGGTGTGGGAGGTCTCACCCTCGGGGCGGATCCTATAGCCTATGCGGTCTCCTTTGTCTCCCTCCAAGAGGGCAACCCCCTTAAACCTTTCGTTGTGCGCAAGGAACCCAAAGGTCACGGTATGGGTAGGCAGATAGAGGGTCTCTTGGAAAAAGGAAACAGGGTGGCGGTGCTGGAAGATGTCGTGACCACCGCAGGGTCTTCTCTGAAGGCGGTAAGGGTATGCAGAGAGGCGGGATTAGAGGTTTTGGGAGTCTTTGCGGTAGTAGACAGGGAAGAGGGCGGAAGGGAAAATCTGAAAAAGGAAGGGGTTGAGCTTTACTCCCTTTTTAAACTTTCGGAGCTTTTGGAATGAAATACTTTCTCCTTTTGACCTTTATAGGTTTTATAACGGTTCTCTTTTTAACGGGGTTTGCCTTCCGTCTGCTTAGATACAGGAAAAGAAGAAGGAAATGAGTCTCAAGAAGAAGCTGATCCTTTCGGTAGTTTCCGTATCCGCCGTCTTGGCGGTTGCGACGGTGGGAATATTTCTCCTTCTTTCCTCTATACACCTTAAAGATAGCGTTGAGGAAGAATATGAGCGGGTCTTTAGAACCTACAAGTTCATTCTGAGAACCTCTGCCCAAAGCTATTCGGAGGTGAGCTTTCCGATAAAGGACTGCAAACCCAAAAGGGCGGACTTCTTTTCCACCTTGACTACCGAGGGGATAGTCGTGGGAAGGGTAAGAGACTGCAGGTTTTACGGGAC
>WFYH01000239.1 GCA_015490215.1 Aquificaceae bacterium | reverse complement strand
CTTTTATCCTTTTAAGCAGGTCTACTATCAGGCTCATTACAGGTTACCCGAATTTTGAACGAGAACGGGTCTCAGGAATATAATCAGCTCCCTTTTTTCTTTGAAAACCCGCTTGCTTTTGAAGAGAACTCCCAAGAAGGGTATATCCCCCAAGCCCGGAACTTTCCTTTCCTCAAAGCCCTTAGCTTCGCTTATGAGACCACCTATCACGACGAGGTCCCCGCTCCTTACCCTTACGGTGGTGCCTGCCTCTTTTATGTTAAGGATGGGGGCTTCAGCTACCACGTCTCCTGAGATTTCAAAGGTCTTCGTCCCTTCCAACCTCGTAGAAACGGGAACAATGTTCATCAATATCGTTCCATCCTCTTCCACCTTGGGTATTACTCCCAAAAGCAAGCCCTCAAGGACGTTGGTTCTGGTTATACTCTGCTGGAGCTGTGTAACCGCAGTTCCTGTAACCGTAGTAAGGGTTCTTTCAAAGAAAGGGGTGATTATACCCGTGGCAATTAGCGCCGGTTGTCCGTTGGAAACCATTATCCTCGGGTTTGAAAGGGCATGGACCTTTCCGTATCTGGCAAGGGCGTTTATAACAACGCCGAAATCCATAGAAACCACGCTCAGCGTTGCGTAGCCACCGTCGGGCAGCGATAGACTTTGGGTAATGGTAACGTTGGCTTTGGTCTTAAAAATGTCTCTGAAAAGTCTGTTCCAATCTATACCGTATTGAAACTCGTCTCTGAGGGCTATCTCAACTATTTTCGCCTCTATTAGAACCTGCTTTTTTACCTCCTGAACAAGCCTTTTTATTAGGTTCTCCACAGCCTCCACATTTGTCCGCCAGTCGGTAACCACCAAGGTTCCGGTAAAGCGGTTCAGAACGTAACTTCCGTTGTCCGAGAGGAGAGCTTTTACGTTCTCCTCTAACTGTTTGTAAAAGTCAAGGTCGTCCGCCGTTGCCCTGAAATTAACACTGTAGTTTCCCCTTAATCCTCCTGTCCCAGAAAACCCGCCTAGACCGCCGAGACCTCCACCTATCGATAAAGCTGTTCCACCAAAACCTCCCACGCCGGCAGAGAGAGAACTTCCCAGCACATCCCCGCCGAGGGAACTCGTGTAGTCGGGAACCACGTTCACATGGGGGAGTTTGAAAGTTTTGGTCATTATGCCCCTCACATACAGGACGTTGCCCCTGATTTCGTAGTAAAGACCCGTCATGTCCATTATTACCTGAAGAGCTTCCTTTGCAGGAACGTTCTCAAAGTTAGCGGTGACCTGAAGGTTAGGGTTTACCTCGGGGGCGAGGATGAGGTTCAGCCCAGACCCTTTGGCTATGGTGTAAAGAACCTGTCTGAGGGGGGCGTTGGCGGCGGACAGGGTTATAGCCCTTCCCTCAAACGGATCCACCTCGGCGTAGGTTTCCGGCAGCACCGGCGGTGGAAGAGGTTGCGATAGGGGTAGGGATTCCGCTTCCTGTCTTTTGGTCTGGACTATACTTTTGTCTAACTCTTTTTTGAGACGCTTTATTTCCTTGGCGGCTTTGTTTGGCTTCTGGGCGCAGGACAAAATAAGGCTAAGGAGTGCAATCAAAATTAGCGGTTTATGTAAAGCCATCTTCTTCCCCATCTACCTTCCAAAACGACCCCTTCCTTGGTAATTTTAACAATCCTTTCATCGGGAGAAACCCTGTCTCCCTCTTTAAAGACCCTACCGTTTATTATGGCGTAGTTGCCCTCGGGCCCCAAGAATACGAAGGAGAGGGTGTAGGAGGGGGGAGGTTTCTCTTGCTTTTCCTGTCTCTGTGCGGGTTTGGGCAGGGGCACACCTCGTGGCGTTTTAAACGATCTTTCTTCTTCCTCTTTGAACAAGCGTCTTAGGGCTTTTATGTTCTCCCTGTCAAAGGTCGGCTCGGGTATGTTAACCATTTGGGGTATCTGAAAGGAGGTCCTCTTTGGCTTTGCAAAGCTCTCTAACTGCTTAAACAGAGAAGACTCCGCATAGTAAGCCACAACAAGCGCCAGAAGGGGAGGTATCAGAAGTATCAGCAGAAATGGACCTACCTTCATCTCTTACCCTCTAAGAAGGGCTGAAGTAAGGTAACCGTCATGACAGCCCTTGTTCTCCTTGTTCTGTCCACGGTCAAACTTTGTATCTGATAGACGGGGCTTTTAGTTTCAAAAGCCCTTTCCAAAAGGCGGGGCACCTGTGAGGGTTTCATATCAATTCTTAGAACCATTATCATGGTTCCCTCTTTTTCTTTAAGGTTTCTCACTATGTGAACTTCGTAAGACCTCCTTAGAAACTCTACTTCTCCGAGAACGGTTCTCATGGCTTCTTCCCTGCCTATCTCCTTAAGCTGGAGACGCTTCAGGGTTTCCTTGAACCTATAAGTATCCTCCTGCAACCCTCTTATCTGCGCCAACTGAGATCTGAGCCTCCTTTCCTCCCTTTTCAAATTTTCTTTCAGCTTCATCATGTCCTTTACCAAAAAAGCGCAAAAGCCCACCGCAAACACCAAGAGCGTGTAGAGGATCAGCTTTAGCTTCATAGTCTCTTTTCCAATCTCAAGGATATAGACAGGCTGTTGCTCTTGTAGTCTACGTTCTCACTTACCACTTTGTAGCTGAAGCCTTTCAGTCCCTTAGCCCTTTCGGTTAGTTTGGATCGGAACATGTTCAAGGTGACAAGGTCTGGAAAGGTTCTTTTAACGTCAAGTTCAAGGACGACGCTATCTTTTCCGAGCCTAAAGCTGTAGCGCACGGGCATGGCAAATTCTATCAAGGGGACAAGCTCTTTAGCGAAGATAAAGGGGTTTTTCTTTCTTGACTCGGAAAGGGCACGCAGGTAGTCGGTGTAAAACTTGAGCCTGTGCTGATCGGAAAGTAAGTCGTCTTTCACAAGGGCGAAGGCTTCCCTCTGGAGACGAAGGGATAGGGTTTCAAGGTGCTTCTTTTTATCAAGGATTTCCTTTGCCTGCCATCCCAAAAAGCTCCCAAGGAGTAGAAAAGCTAAAACCAGAAGGGGAATAACCTTTTCCAAAATCCTCCGTGCCTTTCTCTTTTCCTTAACCGAGCGGGGAGAAAAGTCATATACCTCAGAGAGAAACAGCGTCCCGAAGCAGGGGGTAAACTCGTGGAAGATCTCCGTAGATACTCCAGAAAAGTCTTCCGGGACGAGGGGGACAGCCACGTTTTCCTGAACCAGATTGCACAGGCTTTCAACAAAACTGCTCCTGTCCTTGGCAAAACCGCTAAGTAGGATCATATCGGGTCTTATACCGCTCCTCTGCGCTACGAAAATGTAGGTCATGTTTACGTTCTCGTATAGAAAGTTGTCAAGGTCTTCCTCAAAGACGTAAGAAGGGATGTTTATGCTCCTTGTGTAGATTATTTCGTCTCCTTTGCTGACGGTGACCATCAGCTTACTTTCGTCGGAATAGATGTGAAAGACCGTCTTGTCTGGATACAAGAGCTTGCTCAGTCCGCAGAGGGAAAACTGTTCAAGGGTAAAAATCTCCTGCTCGTCCTTTAAATTCTCGGGAAGGGTTTCGGGATCGTGGTAAACGTCCGATGGAATTGCAAATACCCTGAATACCTTTTTGGTTTCCGTGGATTCTTCGGGAAGCTCCCTGTAAACTACAAGGTGATCGGTTTGCAGACCGAGTATATCAGCAAGCTTTTTCTTTATCAGTATCTCCCTCGTATCCTCGTCTTTGACGGGCGGTATCTCCACCGTTTCCACGTTCAGATTTGGGTAAAAGAGAGCCAAGTAAGTCCCCTCTCCCTTAAGTTCGCCGAGGATGTCCCTCTCCCTTGTAGTTTCTACGAGCTTAAGTTTGCTTCCCTTTTTGATTACGGTCACAGCCTTAAAGTCTGTGGGGGACAGACATACGCTGACTACCCTTCCCATACCTCTACCATAAGGTTTCCGTATCTGTCCACGACCGCTTTAGCCCCGGGCGGTATGAGGGTGGTTGAGGAGTATTCAACCACTACTGCGGGACCTCTAATGATGTTCCCCCAAAGGAGCTTGTCCCTGTCGTATACACGTGCTTTAAGCTCGTCCTCCTCAAGGATTACCCTTCTATCACCGATAAGAGCCTGCGAGGGATTTTCATCCGCTTTGGCTTCAAATTCGGGCAGGGGCGGTTTCTTGCTCGGAACAATAGCCTTCAAGCGGAGGTTTACCACCTCAACCTCCCTTGTGTGCCTGTAGCCATAGACCCTCTCGTGGGTTTTTTCAAACTCTGCAACGAAGTCTTCACAGAAAGGCACCGTAAGCTCGTAAGACTGCCCCACGTATCTGAGATCAAGAGAGCTTTCAAAGAGAACTTCTCCCTCCGAGAAGCCTTCTTCAAGAGCCTCTTCAAGGGCACATCTTTTCATATCACCGAGGATCTCCTTCAGTTCCTGAAAGCTTATCTTATCCGCCCTCAGGAGAACGGAACGGGAGTAGTCCCTGACCCTGTCTGCCAAGATCATGCCCACGGCAGAGAAGAGTCCGGGGTTTTGGGGAACTATAACTTTCGGAATGCCGAGGGATCTGGCAAGGTAGACCGCATGTAGTCCTCCCGCACCCCCGTAGGTTAAAAGGTAGAAATCCGCAGGGTTGTAACCCCTTTGAACCGAAACTCTCCTTATAGCCCTCTCCATGTTTGAATTGGCGATGCTAAGCACCGCAAGGGCAAGGTCCCTTTCACCCACGCCGAGTCTTCGGGCGAGATCTCTGATGTAGGGTTTTACCTTTTCCGGGTAAAGTTTAAATTTCCCGCCGAGGAAGTGATCTTCCAAAAGCCTCCCCAAGAACAGGTTTGCATCGGTAACGGTTACATCCTTTCCACCCCTGCCGTAGCAGATGGGACCCGGATCGGCGCCGGCGCTCTGGGGACCCACCCTGAGAATTCCACCTTCGTCTATCCAAGCTATAGATCCTCCCCCTGCACCTATGGTGTGTATGTCTATCATCGGGATCTTCACCGGGAAGCCCTCCACGCTACCTTCGGTGGTTACTACGGGGGAGCGGTCTATGAGAGCTACGTCGGTGGAGGTGCCCCCCATGTCAAAGGTTATTATCCTTTCAACTCCCAAGACCTTTCCAAGGTGCAGGGCGCTCACTATCCCGCCGGCGGGACCAGAAAGTATCGTCCTTACCGCCTCCCTCTTTGCCCTTTCCGAGGTTATCAGCCCTCCGTTTGACTGCATTATCTGAAGGGTGTCCCCTTCGGCGAGG
>WFYH01000238.1 GCA_015490215.1 Aquificaceae bacterium | reverse complement strand
TCAACCAAAGAGCTTGAGGACCTCCTCCTTCTGGCTTTGTATTCCAAGATACTCTTTTGTTTTTGGTCTAAACTTTGGAAAGCTAACTTTTCTATTGTAACTTTTCCATTGAATGCATTTTTAAAAGCTACTACAAGCTTGTCTAAAACGATTTGAGCAGAACGATTCGAAGGTTTTTAAGGTGCAAAAATTCTGAAACTGCTTACGCAGGCGGGCTTTAGTCCCCGCACTTTAGATATGGGGTTTAGCCCGCAAAATTTTCTATAAATTCCCCGAGTTATAATATAAACCCACCGATGCTTGAGAATTCCTCTATCCTCATAACGGGTGGGACGGGGTCCTTTGGAAAAAGGTTTGTGAGAAAACTCTTAAGGGATTTCCCTAAGGTCAGAAAGATCATAATCTTTAGCAGAGATGAATTCAAACAGTTTCAGATGCAAAAGGAGTTCCCTCCCGAGAAATACCCCCAGATGCGTTTCTTCTTGGGGGATATCAGAGACAAGGATAGACTCTATAGAGCCTTTGAGGGTGTAGATTACGTAATTCACACCGCAGCTCTGAAGCAGGTTCCCATACTTGAATACAACCCCATAGAGGCAGTAAAGACAAACATTTTGGGTGCTCAGAACATAATAGAGGCAGCTATAGACAAAGGTGTTAAGAAGGTTATTGCCCTTTCCACAGATAAAGCGGTTAACCCTGTAAACCTCTACGGCGCTACAAAACTTGCTATGGAGAAACTGCTAGTTGCAGCGAACGCCTACGCGGGAGCCAAAGATACCTGCTTTTCGGTGGTTAGATACGGAAATGTTGTAGGAAGCAGGGGGAGCGTGATTCCCTTTTTCAAAAAGCTCGTGGAGGAAGGGCAAAGGGAGCTTCCCATAACCGATGAAAGGATGACACGCTTTTGGATAACCTTTGATGATGCGATAGACCTTGTCTTGTTTGCCCTTAAAGAAGCTGTAGGAGGTGAGGTGTTTGTCCCTTACATTCCCAGTATGAAGATAGTAGACCTTGCGAAAGCGATATGTCCCGAATGTTCTTTCAAAATCATAGGGATACGCCCCGGCGAAAAGATCCACGAGACCCTTGTCTCCGAGGACGAAGCCCGCCACACGGTTAAGGTAAAAGTGGGAGATAAAACCTACTTTGTAATCCTCCCCGAATTTGGCTTTGAAGGTAGAAGCTTGAAGAAGTGGAAAGGTGAGAGGCTTCCCGAAGGTTTTATCTACAGAAGCGATAAAAACGACTGGTGGCTTTCGGTTGAGGACCTTAGGGATTTAGTCAGCAGATTGGAATTGGAACAATGATCCCCTACGGAAGGCAGTTTATAGACGAAGAGGACATAAAAGCGGTAGTTGAAGTTTTAAAGTCAGACTTTATAACCCAAGGTCCTAAAGTGAAGGAGTTTGAAGAAAAGCTTGCTCAATACTGTGGAGCTAAATACTGTGTCGTTTTCAACTCGGGAACTTCAGCACTTCTGAGTGCTTACTTTGCCTGCGGGATAGGGAAAGGTGACGAGGTTATAACGACCCCCATAACCTTCGTAGCAACTGCCAATATGCTTCTGGTCTTAGGAGCGAAACCCGTATTTGCGGATGTGGAGAGGGATACGGGAAATATTGATCCCGACTCGGTGGAAAATCTGATTACCGAAAAGACCAAGGCAATAGTCCCCGTCCACTACGGGGGGCACCCTGTAGATTTGGAAAGAATAAAAGAAATCGCGAACAGATACAACCTGAAGGTTATAGAGGATGCCTGCCACGCTCTCGGGGCGGAATACAAGAACACGAAGATAGGAAGTTGCAGGTATTCCGACGCTACGATTTTTAGCTTTCACCCCGTCAAGCACATAACTACGGGTGAAGGCGGAGCGGTTCTCACAAACGACGAAGATATATACAGAAAGCTTCTGCTTATCAGAAACCACGGCATAAACAGGGAAAAGTTCGTTTATGAATCCGAAGGTGACTGGTATTATGAGGTTCAAACTTTGGGGTTTAACTTCAGGCTAACGGATATTCAAGCGAGCTTGGGTATCTCTCAGCTTAAAAAACTTCCCCGGTTTGTAGAAAGAAGAAGAGAGATAGCAAGCTTTTACAGGGAGAGCTTGAAAGACAACCCCCTTTTTGACCTCCCCGTAGAAAAACCTTACGCTTTTCACTCCTATCACCTATACCCGGTGAGGCTTAAAGATCCCTTTGTGGGAAAGAAAAGGGAAATCATAAAGACTTTCCGTGAAAGGGGAATAGGTGTTCAGGTCCACTACATCCCCATCTACAGACATCCTTTTTACAGAGACATCGGATACGCTACGGTGCAACTCCCTAGCGCTGAGGACTTTTACAGGAGAGTATTTACCTTGCCGATTTTCCCTTCAATAAAGGAAGGAGATCTTGAGCTTGTGGTAAGGGTAGTAAACGAACAGACTGAGAGGTTTTTCGGGTCAGGTGGTCTTTGATTTCCTTGAAAGGACATCCTAAATCTCGTAAATTTTTAATCATGTTCCAGTTCACGGAAGAGCAGATAAAGAGGTATGCGAGGCACATAATCCTGCCCGAGGTGGGCGGTAAAGGTCAGGAGAAACTCCTCAAGTCCAAGGTTCTTGTTATAGGCGCAGGAGGTTTGGGATCCCCGGCTCTCTTTTACCTTGCGGCTGCAGGTGTGGGAACCATAGGTATAGTGGATTACGACGTTGTGGACTTTTCTAACCTCCAGAGGCAGATACTGCATACCACAGATAGGGTAGGTGTTCCTAAGGTAGAATCCGCCAAAAAGACCCTTCAGGCTCTGAACCCGGACGTGAAGGTTATCACCTACAACCAGATGGTAAACAAGGACAACATAATGGATCTGATAAAGGACTACGATGTGATCTTAGACGGGACGGATAACTTCCCCACAAGGTTTCTTATAAACGATGCCTGCTACTTTGCGGGCAAACCCCTCGTCTCCGCAGCAATGCTCAGATTTGAAGGGCAGTGCAGTGTTTTTGACTTCAGAGATAAGGATAACTCGCCCTGCTACAGATGCCTTTTCCCTGAGCCTCCCCCTCCGGGCATGGTGCCCTCCTGTCAGGAGGCGGGTATACTCGGATCAATAGGCGGGATAATGGGTTGTATACAGGCTACGGAAGCCATTAAGCTTCTGCTGGGCATAGGTGAACCCCTTGTGGGTAAGCTCCTGATAATGGACGCCCTTTCTATGGACTTCAGGAAGGTAAAACTCAGGAAGGACCCTAACTGCCCCCTATGCGGGAAGGAACCCAAAATCACACAGCTCATTGAATACGAACAAAGCTGCGAGGTGCGCTTTTAAAGGAAAATGAACGGCACCGAGATACTTCTGGAGATAGTCCTCAGGTTTTCGGATTTGAAGTGGTCGGAGTTCAGGGATGACCTCATAGTCAAGTGTATGAAAGCTCTCAGAAGGCTCAGGGATGGAAAGACGGCAGAGGATCTGCTCCAAGACAAGAGGATCTCTTCAGAGATAGAAGACATTATCCCTCTTCTTGAATCCTTTGCGAGATCAGTGTCCGCCGAAGAGGTGACCAGAACGGTGGACGCTTTGGGTTTGTTTGTAAAAGCTCCCGCCCCCTGTAAAACCAAGATAATAGCCCTCTTGGAAACCCTTTCGGGAAGGAAGGAGCTTAAAGGGGCTTAGTCATCCTTATCCAGTAGTTGTATCTGTCCTTCTCTTTAAAGCCTAAGCTTTTATAAAACCTAAGTGCCCTCTCGTTTTCGTCCCCCACCCAAAGTTCAACCGTATCAAGCCCGGATTCCCTGAAGTAATCCAAAATCCTTTCCATAAGGGCTTTACCTATCCCCAAGCCACGCCTGTCTGGATCTACCACTATTTCGTGGACAGCCCCGACTTTCTTCCTTTCCCTTTTGCTGAACCAATCAGCGTCACCTGCTACAAATCCCACTATTTTCTCACCCTCTTTAGCTACAAAGATGCCCTTCTGATCCCTTCTCCAAAGCCATCTCATGTAAGCCTTTACATCTTCGGGGTGCGTGTAGGAATACTCTTCAAGACCAACGTAGCCTTTCAGATAAAGCTCTGCCAGCTTGTCAAGCTCTTTTTCCGTAGCCCTCTCTATGTGCACCTTCCCGCCCATGGAGGTTTCTTTAGCCGTTTACTATCTCCCTTACCTTCTCTTCGGTAACGGGGCTTATTACTCCATTTTCGGTAATTATGGCGGTTATATACTCTGCGGGCGTAACATCAAAGGCTATGTGAAGGGCGGGAGACTCTTTTGGGGTAATGGTAACCCCGCCACAGTTTTTCGTTTCGGATGGATCCCTTTCTTCTATGGGGATATCCTCACCGTTCTTTATGGAAAGATCAAAGGTTGAAGAGGGTGCCGCCACGTAAAAGGGGATGTTGTGGTGCTTTGCCAACAGGGCGAGAGAGTAGGTTCCTATCTTGTTGGCTACGTCCCCTTTTGCGGTTATCCTGTCAGCTCCGACTATTACCGCATCTACCGCCCCCTTTTTCATCAGAAACCCTGCGGTGGAGTCGGTTATTACCGTATGGGGTATACCTTCCTTTAAAAGCTCCCAAGCGGTCAGCCTTGCTCCCTGAAGGTAGGGTCTCGTTTCATCCACCCAGACCTTTACCTTCTTGCCCCTGTAGTGTGCGGACCTTATAACACCAAGGGCGGTTCCCCAGCCTGCGGTAGCCAAGGCTCCCGTATTACAGTGGGTTAAAATCCTCACCTCATCGGGCAGAAGCTCCGCTCCGAGGTCTCCCATTCTCCTGTTGGCTTCATAGTCTTCCCTTTCTATAGCCTTTGCTTCCTCTTCTAAATCTCTGCCCTCTTCTAGGGCACGCAGCATTCTGCCAAGCGCCCAGAATAGGTTGTAGGCGGTGGGTCTGGTGTTTTTCAGAACCTCGTAAACTTCTTGTGGATCCGCACCTCTCTTTATTCCCAGCACAAAGCCGTAAGCGCTTACACACCCTATGGCGGGGGCTCCCCTGACTGCCATTGACTTTATCGCCTGCGCCACTTGAAGGTGGTCTTTCAGATCAAGCCACACCTCTTTGTGGGGCAGTTCCCTTTGGTCCAAGAGGGCGAGGCTTTCGCCCCTCCATATAAAGGCTTTAACTTCCATCCTGCTTCTTCTGCGCCCTCTTTGCCCTGAGCCTTTGCTTCCTGAGCCTTTCGCTTCTTAGCCTCTCTTTCAAGGTTTTAGGACGGGGTCCCCTGCTCTGGTTTTCAGAGCCCGCATATACCGCATGGCTCATAAGTTCCTCGTGCTTTTTCTCTTCCAAAGCCTTTTCCTGCTCTATCTCTTCCGCAGTTCTTATCTGAACCTGAAGGAGGTTGGAAACGGTGTGCATCTTTATCCTGTGAAGGAGATCTTCAAAGAGTTCAAAGGCTTCCCTTTTATATTCAACGAGGGGATCCCTTGAGGCGTAACCCCTCAGGTATATACCCTCTCTCAGCCTGTCAAGAACATGCAGGTGCTCCCTCCAGAGGGTATCAAGGATGTTGAGGAGTATTATCCTCTCCAACTCCCTCATAGCCTCGGGGCTTCCGAGCTCCCTTTCCTTTTCCTCGTAAAGCTCCTTTATCTTTCCAAAGAGGGCGTTTACCAATTCTTCTTTATCCCTTACCTCGGGTATATCTATATCTCTGCCCGTCCACTCCTTGAGAAAATTCTTAAGCCCTTCCGTCTCCCAAAGCTCAGGGTCCTCTTCGGGGAGGAGCCTTTCTACCTCCCTCTCAAGGACATCCCTTATGAACTCAAGGATCACCTCTTTTAGGTTTTCCCCTTCAAGGATATCCCGACGCAGGGAGTAGATTACCTCCCTCTGGGTGTTCATAACGTTGTCGTATTCAAAGAGCCTCTTCCTTATCTGGAAGTTTTGGGCTTCAACCCTCTTTTGAGCATTCTGAAGTGCCTTGGTGACCATCTTACTCTCTATGGGTTCCCCCTCGGGTATCTTGAGCATCTCCATCAGCTTGCTTACCCTCTCCCCGCCGAAGAGTCTGAGGAGGTCATCCTCAAGGGACAGTATGAACCTTGACTCGCCGGGGTCTCCCTGTCTGCCCGAACGACCCCTCAGCTGGTTGTCTATTCTTCTTGATTCGTGCCTTTCCGTTCCTATAACCAAAAGTCCCCCGAGCCTTCTGACCTCTTCTTTTTCCTTTTCCGTTATCTTGTATGCTTCCTCAAAGGCTTCCTTCCACTCTTCCTCTGTAGCCTCTTCGGGGTTTTTACCCTTACTCATGAGTATCTCCTTAGCCAAATACTCGGGGTTGCCGCCGAGGAGGATGTCGGTTCCCCTTCCAGCCATGTTAGTAGCTATGGTTACTGCACCGACCCTACCCGCTTGGGCTATGATGTAGGCTTCCTTTTCATGGTGCTTTGCATTCAAGACGTTGTGGGGAATTCCCTTTTTCAGAATGCGGTCTATACGTTCTTTCAGCTCTTCGTCGCTTACCTGAAACTTCTCTTTGAGCTTCTGTATCCTCTCTTTGACCTCTTCCTTCTCAAGGATCTTCCTAAGGAGCTTTTTGTCTTTGAGGAGGGAAGAAAGCCTTTCGTTGTCCTCTATAGACACCGTTCCCACGAGAACGGGTCTTCCGAATAGGTGGTTTATCAGAACCTCCTCTACCACCTTTTCCCATTTTTCTTTTTTTGTTTTGTAAACCAGATCGGGCAAATCCTTCCTTATCATAGGCTTGTGGGTGGGGATAACCACCACAGGGAGGTTGTAGATCTGTCTGAATTCAAGTTCTTCCGTCTCCGCTGTTCCTGTCATACCGGCAAGTTTCCTGTAGAGCTTGAAGTAGTTTTGGAAGGTTATTGAGGCAAGGGTTTGGTTTTCTTCCTTTACCTTAACCCCTTCCTTTACCTCTATGGCTTGGTGGAGTCCATCGGACCACCTTCTGCCGGGCAGAACCCTTCCCGTAAATTCATCAACTATCAAAACCTCCCCGTCCCTGACTATATAGTGAACGTCCCTTTTGAAAAGATGGTGCGCCCGTATAGCCTGAATGATTGCATGCAGAAGATCTATATTCTTCAAATCGTATAGGTTCTCAACCCCGAGAGCCTTTTCTATCTTGGCTATACCTTCCTCTGTGAGAGTCACGTTCCTGTTCTTTTCGTCTATGGTAAAGTCCTTGTCCTTTTGTAGGGTTCTGACTACCTTATCCGCCACCTCGTAAATTCTCGTGTCCATCTGGGCGGGACCGGAGATAATGAGCGGTGTTCTGGCTTCGTCTATGAGGATAGAGTCCACCTCGTCCACTATAGCATAGTTGTGCCCCTTTACCTGAACGATCTCCTCCTTTGAGAAAGCCATATTGTCCCTCAGATAATCAAAGCCAAACTCGTTGTTCGTCCCGTAAGTTATGTTGGCGCTGTAGGCTTCCCTTCTTTGGACTTCCTTCAGAACGGTAAAGAAGGCTTTTTTCGCATCTATATTTATCTTGTCGGAGGGAAGGATCTCTTCAAAGAAGCCCTTGGGCCACACCCTCAAGTCCTTTTCCAACGCTTCCCTGAAAGCTTCTTCGTCCGCCCACTCCACCCTGTAGGATTTGCCGTCGGAGTTTATGACGCCCACCTCAAGACCAAGGAACTTGTATATGGGACCCATCCACTGGGCATCCCTGCGGGCAAGGTAGTCGTTAACGGTTACCACATGAACCCCCTCATCGGTCATCCCGTTTACTGCCGAGGGCAGGGTGGCAACGAGAGTTTTCCCCTCTCCTGTCTTCATCTCTGCTATCTTCCCTTGGTGTAGGACAAAGCCACCTATAAGCTGGACGTCAAAGTGCCTCAGCCCGAGCGTCCTTTTGGCAGCTTCCCGAACGAGGGCAAAGCCTAAGACCACCTCTTCGGTGATATCCCCTCTTATGATCCTCTCCTTTATTTCCTCGTTCAGGCGGATCGTGTCGTAAAGCTCCTGCGCCTTTTTCACAAGCTCGCTGTTGGGAAGTTCATCAAGCTCCCTTTCCAGCTCGTTTACCTTCCGAACAAAGGGTTTAAGCTTTTTTATTTCCCTTTCGTTCTTGGTTCCTACGATCTTTTTAAGAAGCCAGCCTATCATATCCCATAATATTCTAAACCCTGCAACTTCGGGTTGGGAGGAAAGCTGCTCTTCGGTGAGCGATTATTTTAGAAAGGCCCCTCCGGGCGGAGGG
>WFYH01000237.1 GCA_015490215.1 Aquificaceae bacterium | reverse complement strand
GTTCTTATACCGAGACCGGAGACGGAGCTTCTCGTTGAAAAGGTTCTTGACTTGCTTCCGAATGAGAAAAGGTTAGAAGGTTACGAGATAGGGGTCGGGAGCGGATGCATATCAATAACCCTGCTTTCGGAAAGACCCCTCCTTTCAATGACGGGTTGCGACATAAACCCCTCCGCCGTTGAGCTGAGCAGGGAAAACGCTCGTCTGCACAACGTAGAAGACAGACTTGAAGTTTACGTTGGGGATATGTTCTCTCCCGTAAGGGGCAGGAAGTTTGACTTTGTAGTTTCAAACCCCCCCTACATACCGGCTGGCAGGTGGAAGGATCTGCCCGAAGAGGTAAAAAGGGAAGGCTACAGCTCCCTGATAGGGGGTGAGAAGGGATACGAGTTCTACGAGAGGTTTGCGGAGGAGGTGTGTGGTTACCTTAGAGAGGGAGGTTTTGTCGCCCTTGAGATAGGTCACGACCAAGGGAAGAAGGTTAGGGACATACTCGGATCTGCGGGGTTTGAAGTTAAGATATTTAAGGATCTCTCGGGTCAGGATAGAGTAGTCGTGGGATGGAGATAATAGGGTTCATCATCGGTGTTGCCTTCTTCATACTCCTTGAGGGTTTCTTTGCAGGCTCGGAGATAGCCCTCCTTTCCGCAGACAAGGGGATGCTCAAAGCGGTGGTGAGGAAAAAGGGCTACCGCTACATAGCCAGCTTCCTTGAAAACCCCGAGGAATACATAACCCTCACCATGCTCGGCTACACGGTGAGCATAGTTTTCGCCGCAACCCTTTACACTTTGATGCTCCTTACCTTAGCCAAATACTTCCCCGCCCTGAAGGGATATGAGGTTCTGCTGGCGGAGACCCTCGTCATATTTACGATTATCTTCGGGGAGATAATACCCAAGAGCTTCTTTCAGCACTACGCCAATAAGGTTATCATCCCCAGCCTTTTTATCCTTGACAAGCTCAGGATCCCTTTAAAACCCTTCCTCGTCCTTTCTAAGGTGGTAAGCAGGTTCATCTCAAGCAGGTTTTCCTCAAGCGTTCACAGTGTGAGGAGGGAGGACATAATAGCACTCCTTAGGGAAAAGAAGACCTTCGGTGAGCAGGAGGGGCTTATAGTCTCAAATATCCTCTCCTTCAGAGACAGGAGGGTAGGCGAGATAGTAAAGCCCCTCTACGAGATTGTGATGATCTCCGAAAACGCCAGCGTCCATCAGGCTATAGAGAAGATAAAAGAGAGCGGTTACTCCCGCATCCCCGTCTACAGGGTGAGGGTTGACGACATAGTAGGTTATCTGAGCGCTTACGATCTTCTCAGCGCACGCCCCGAGGAACCTGTGAGGAAATACATACGGGAGATTATCATCTTCTCCGAATACACGCCTCTTCCCGAGGTGATAGAGGAGTTCAAGAGGAAAAAGGAACACATGGCGGTAGTGGTTGACGAAAGGGGGGTAATCATAGGCATAGTAACCTTAGAGGACATCCTAAGGGAGATAGTGGGCAACGTATACACCGACAAGGGAGAGAAGGAGCTTATAAAGGAGATAGCCAAGGACAGATGGGTGGTGGACGGGAAACTTGAGATAAACGAGCTTGAGAGGATAACGGGCATAAGGGTGCCCAGCGGTAACTACAGCACCGTGGGCGGGCTTCTCTCCTTTTTGGCGGGTCGTGTTCCATCCCCGGGTGAGACCTTTTCCCTAAACGGTTTTACCTTTAAGGTTGTCTCTTCAAACAACAGGAAGGTTGAAAAGGTGTTGGTGGAAAAGAAGGGTGAGATACGAGAGCAGGAGGATTAAAAGTCTTCCAGAAGAGCTTAGACCCCGGGAGAGACTTAAAAAGCTCGGACCCGAAAATCTCTCCGACGAAGAACTCCTTGCGGTGATCCTGCGGACGGGGAGCAAGGACAAGGACGTTATCACCCTTGCCAAAGAGCTCACCTCCTTGGGCTGGAAGAACTTAGAAAAAATGAGCTACAAAGAGCTCAGCGCAATAAAGGGGCTGGGAGAGGTCAAAGCCCTCCAGATAAAGGCTCTCATTGAACTGAGCAGGCGCATCAGGAACCCTTACGGAAAGACCGAAATTCTGCATCCAGAAGACGCCTACAAGGTTATAAAGGACCGCTTTTCGGACCACAAGGAGACCCTCGTAGCCCTCTATCTGGATCTGAGCCACCGCCTGATGGACTTGGAGGTTATAGCGGTGGGGTCTCTGAACAGAGTCTTCTCCCAGCCAAAGGATATCCTCAGGAGGGCTGTTGAGCTTTCCGCCTACGGTATTTTGGTAGCCCATAACCACCCTCAGGGCAGGGCGGAGCCTTCAAAGGCGGATATAGACTTTACAAGGCGTCTGAAAGAGGCCTGCAGGATCTTAGGTGTGGAGCTTATAGACCACATAATAGTGGACGAGGAGGGTTTCGTCTCCCTAAGGGAAAGGGATCTTATCTGAGAAAGTTCTCAAGGACTTCCTCCACTGCAGGGGTGTATCCACCCGACTCTTCGTTTATCACGAGTGGAGGGTTTACATGAACCTGTCCGGGTAGGTTCCTCCGCAGAAGCGCAATCGTAAGCTTGGCAGGCTTTCTCTGGGTAGGGAACATAAAGGTAAGCTCCCTGACATGGAGGTTAACCTCTCGGGAGTAGTGGAAGATTTCACCCAGCCTGAAGGAGGGTATCAGGAAATTGGCGTATCCTCCGTCCCTGAGAACCGTTGAGGCGCTGGCAATAAAGTCCTTTAGG
>WFYH01000236.1 GCA_015490215.1 Aquificaceae bacterium | reverse complement strand
TTTTGCTCTCTATGTTTTCCGAACCCGCTATCTCAAGGTCAAGAAGGAGTTTAGTCAGGGCATCTATGTTGTCTACAAGGTATAGGAACTCCCTATCAAACTTATCTCTGCTCAGCTCTACTACCTGCTTCAGGGTTGATATCTTGTTGGTAAGCTCGTGGACTATCGCCCTCCTGAGTTCCATTTTTATAATTTAACGGAAAAAGGAGAAAAGCCTTTAAAATATCCCATGCAAGCAAGAACCTGCTCATAGTCCAAGGTTCCTTTTATTGTTTGCTGATTGGTAACTTATATCATGCAAATTCTCAGGAAGTTAATATATTAGTCTTCGCATGGGTGACATAAGGAAGGCGGGAACCGACAGAGGCGATCTCAGGGCGGAGCTAAAGAACTACCTTACCGCCATACGGATGCGTAGGGAGGAGTATATGAGCATAATAGATGACCTTGAACCTGATGAGCTTGAATACGACCTTATGGAATACAGGGAGTTCTTTGAGAGGGAGGTAAAACCCCTTTGCGACAAGGCTATGCATATAGGCGTAGGCTATCTGGTGGATCTCGCAAAACAGATAACCGAAACCTACGAAGAGATATTCAGGGAGATAGAAAAGAGGTTAGAGAATGTTTGATCAGAGTTTGACCACCACTTCCTCCCCCAGCTTCAGCCCAAATTTTTCCTTAGCGTTTCCCATAGGCACGAACAGCTCCATAAATCCGAAGCTCCCACAGACCAGATTGAGGCTTTCCCTCTCCCCAGCTTGGAAGAAGGGAACAACCCTTACGGGTTTCTCCCTGAACACTCCCTCTCTGTAGTTCCCGCAGGGGATGTTGGTGACGGCGTTTCCAAACCTGTCAAAGTATACGATTTGTCCCCTAACTTTGCCTCCTTCGGCAACTGCTTTTGGAAAGTCAAGCTTGGGTTGGTAAGAGATTTCACTACCGAACTCGTGGGGACGAACACCGAGTGAAAGGTAGCCCGCCGCAGGGGCAAAGATGTCCCGCCCGTGGAAGGTGTTGTTTACCCTATCAAGCTGAAATCTGCGGTTTTCTAAAACGAAAGTTCTTACCCTACCCTCAGACTCTTCTAAGGCGAGGTCAAAGATCCCGTTGTCCGGACCTATGAAGAAATATCTTCTCGTTTCAACGAGGATGGGCTTTCGCTCCGATCCTACGCCGGGGTCCACTACCGCTATAAAAATGGTTCCTTCGGGAAAGTATCTGTAGTGGGCTTTGAGGAGGAGAGCACCCTCAAGAATGTTGAAGGGTTCTACTTCGTGGCTAATGTCAACCACGGTAAGGGAGGGGTTTATGGAGAGAAGGACGCCCTTCATAGCCCCCACGAAGCCGTCGGCGGTTCCAAAATCGGTCAGGAGGGCTACTATCATTTCCGCAGCAGGTTCATAACGTGGTTCATGTCTTTGTCTCCCCTGCCGGAGAGGTTAACTACCACCACACCCCCCTTCCCTAGTTCCTTTGCCACCTCAACCGCCTTAAACACTGCGTGGGCGGACTCAAGGGCGGGTATTATGCCTTCGGTTTTGGAAAGAAGTTTAAAGCCCTCAAGGGCTTCTTCATCGGTTACCGCAACGTACTGTGCCCTTCCGGTTTCCTTCAGCCAAGCATGTTCTGGACCCACACCCGGATAGTCAAGACCGGCGGAAACCGAATGGGTGGGTTTTATCTGTCCTTCTTCATTTTGAAGGAAGTAGCTTTTCATACCGTGCAAAACTCCCACCTCTCCGCCCACAAGCGAAGCTGCATGGGCACCTGTCTCAAGTCCCAGACCGCCCGCTTCCACCCCGATTAGCTTTACATCCTCGTCTTCTATAAACGGATAAAAAATACCTATGGCGTTGGATCCTCCGCCCACACAGGCGACAATGGTGTCCGGAAGTCTGCCCTCCTTTTCCATTATTTGCCTTTTCGTTTCCCTGCCTATAACACTCTGGAAGTCCCTGACTATCATCGGGAATGGATGAGGACCCACCACCGACCCTATAACGTAGTGGGTATTTCTCACGTTGGTTACCCAATCTCTGAGGGCCTCGTTTATGGCATCCTTCAGGGTCCTGCTTCCGCTCTTTACGACCTCAACTTTGGCTCCCAAAAGCTTCATGCGAAAGACGTTCAGCTCTTGACGGTGGGCGTCCTCCTCTCCCATATACACGGTGCACTCTAAACCCAAAAGGGCACAGGCGGTTGCGGTTGCAACACCGTGCTGACCCGCCCCGGTTTCCGCTATTACCCTCCTTTTGCCCATTCTCTTCGTCAAGAGAACCTGCCCGAGGGTGTTGTTTATCTTGTGGGCGCCCGTGTGGAGGAGGTCCTCCCTTTTCAGATATATCTTGGCTCCACCCACGTAATCGGTGAGATTTTTGGCAAAGTAAAGGGGTGTTGGTCTGCCCGCATATTCGGCAAGAAGATAGGAAAGCTCTTCCTGAAAGGATTTGTCCTCTTTTATGCGGTTGTATTCCTCTTCAAGTTCCTCAAGAGCCTGCATAAGTGTTTCGGGAACGTATCTGCCCCCGAACTCTCCGAAGTAGCCCCTTTCGTCCGGAAGCATAGCGGTTTCAGAGGGGAAGATCCAAGCCGAGTAGCTTCTTTGCCTTAGCCTTCAGATAGTCTATAAGCTCTTCGGGAGTTTCCCCATCCTGAGGGTAAACGGCGTAGGCAAACTTCAGCCCCTCTCCCATAAATTCGGAAACGCCTTCAAGTATGTGGATAGCCCCCGCCTCGTCCGTCCCGGGTAGAAGAAACATAAGGTATCCCTTGCCGGGAAATATAACGTCCGAGTCCCTCAGCACCTTCTTTACCGCCTCTACCGCTACATCGGGTTGGCTGAAGCTCATAGGCACCACAGCTAAGGTAATGTTGTCTATGGCGGGTATATGCTCCACGAGATTCAGCTGGTTCTTTATGCGGGAAAGCTCCTTCACCTCGTGGGTTAAAAGCTCCTTAAGAAAATCTTCCTTAACCACCTGAGCCATAACTGCAACTATTGTAACCTGTTAATATATTCTCATGCGCCTGAGGATATTCATATCGGGTAGGGTTCAAGGGGTAGGTTTCAGGGCTTATACCCAAAGGGTTGCCCAAAGCTACGGACTCAGCGGGTGGGTAAGGAACCTTCCCGACGGGCGTGTTGAAGCCCTCGTGGAAGGAGACGAAGAGGTTCTCTGCCATTTTGTCAAGGATCTGTGGACCGGACCTCCCCTCTCCCGGGTGGACAAGCTGGAGCTGATCAAGGAGGAATCCGATGAACCTCTTATTGGTTTTGATATTAGGTATTAGCCTCCTTGCGGGGGAGGTCTTTGCGGGCAAATGCAGAACCTACCACAAGGTAAAAAAAGGAGAAAGCCTATGGATAATCGCAAGGAAATACGACCTGCGGGTTAAGGACCTCCTGAGGGCGAATCCCAAACTTCGCAGGGCGAAATACTTAAAGCCCGGACAGAAGGTTTGCGTTCCCCATAAAAAGAAAATTGTCAAGAAGAAAAAGATTAAAAAGAAGAGGAAGGTTTACAAAGGATACGTCATCTACAGGGTAAGACCGGGAGACAGCCTGAGGAAGATAGCCAAAAAATTCGGCGTAAGCTGGAGGGAGATAAAGAGGGTAAACAATCTCAAAAGCGACATTATAAGGGTAGGTCAGAAACTCAAAATTCCAAAGAAGGCTACCGCTAAGAGGACAAAGAGGAAGGTAAGAAGACATTACAGAAGCAGGGAGGTAGTCTACATAAAGTATAGGGTAAGGCGTGGGGACAGCCTCATAAAGATAGCCAAAAGGTTCGGTGTGAGCTGGAAGGCTATAAAGAGAGCGAACAACCTAAGAAGCAACGTAATAAGAAGGGGTCAGCTTTTGCGCATACCCGTTCCAAAGAGGGCCTTTGAGAGGAGATACGTGGACAAACCGAAAATCAGGCTTTCTTTTCTTCCTGTGGACGGGGAATACAGGAAGTCTCCCAAGGGGTTGGACATTTTTGCCTCCTGCGGAGACAAGATAAGGGTGGTGGATGACGGGAGGGTGATATATAGCGGAGATGATCTCACCCTTTACGGGAACATGATCATGGTGGAGCACACGGGATACATATCCATCTACGCTTACAACATGCAGAACCTCGTGGAACAGGGAGATAGGGTTTCAAAGGGAGAGGTGATAGGAAAGGTGGGGATAAAACCTGGCTCCGGCAGGTGTGCCCTGCATTTTGAAATAAGAGCCAAGGACGGCTCCGTTTTGAATCCCCTTGAATATCTCGGGAAAAAGTAGTAGAATTAGGCTTTCCCGAAAGGAGAGCGGAAGATGAAAACATACAGGATCAAGCCCGAAGAGGTGGAAAGGAAGTGGTATGTGGTGGACGCAGAGGGTAAAGTCTTGGGCAGGCTTGCCAGCGAAATAGCCAAGATCCTCCGCGGAAAGCACAAGCCCTACTACCAGCCAGACGTTGACTGCGGTGACTTTGTGATAGTGGTAAACGCAGAGAAGATAAGGGTAACGGGCAAAAAGTTAGAGCAAAAAGTTTACTACAGACACTCCAACTATCCGGGGGGACTCAAGGAGAGGACCCTCAGGTGGATGCTTGAACACAAGCCTGAAGAGGTCATAAGGCTTGCGGTAAAGAGGATGCTTCCCAAAAACAGGCTCGGTCACAGGATGCTCAAAAAGCTGAAGGTTTACAGGGGACCTGAGCACCCCCACCAAGCCCAGAAGCCCGAACCTCTGGAGGTTGAAGCATGAAGCTTAAAGACTTCAAGATAACCCCCGAAAACTCCCACTACGGAACCGGAAAGAGAAAAGAGGCTATCGCCCGAGTGTGGATACTCAAAGACCAGCCGGACAAGTTTATAGTCAGGGTGGACAGAACCGGTAAAGAGTATGATCTGAAAAGCTACGTCCAGAGGGAGACCCTCTTTAACAAGATAATGTATCCCTTCAAGGTAACGGGGACCGAAGGGAAATTCGGCATATACGCTACCGTAAAAGGCGGAGGTATATCGGGACAGGCGGAAGCGATAATGTATGGCATAGCTAAGGCTCTCCTTAAATACAATCCTGACTTTAGACCCTCTCTCAAAAAGGCGAGACTCCTTACGAGGGACGCAAGGGAGAAAGAGAGGAAGAAATACAACCAGATGGGTGCAAGGGCAAAATACAGGTGGAGCAAACGCTAAAGGTCTGTATATACGGAGCCACCGGCTACACCGCATCGGAACTGATAAGAGCGCTTTTAGAGCATCCCAAGGTAGAGATAGTGTCCCTTATCTCCTCTTCCAAAGCCGGAAGCCCCCTTTCGGAGGTTTTCCCCCACCTTGCGGGAACGCCAATTGGAGATAGAGTGCTGGAAGAATCCCCTTCGGAGAATTTTGACCTTGCCTTCCTATGCCTTCCCCATGAGGCTTCTTTGGAGATAGCCCCCCGTTTGCTGGATGCGAGGGTAAGGGTCATAGACCTGTCAGGAGCCTTCAGGATAAAAGATCCGCAGGCTTATCCGGAATTTTACGGCTTTGATCATTCCAGACCCGACCTTTTGAAAGAGGCGGTCTACGGTCTTCCCGAGCTATTCCGTGATCAGATTCGTGGCGCTTCTTTTGTTGCCAATCCCGGTTGCTATCCCACCGCTACGCTACTTGCCCTGTATCCCTTTTTAAAAGAGGGTATAGTTCCGGATAGGGTGGTGGTTCACGCCCTTTCGGGCGTCTCCGGTGCGGGAAGGAAACCCAAACAACACTTCCACTTCCCGGAGATGGAAGACAACTTTTTCTGCTATTCGGTGGAAAAACACAGGCACACCCCCGAGATGGAAGATGTAATCAGAAGAATAAGCGGTAAAGAGGTAAAAGTGAGGTTTACCCCTACCGTGGTTCCAGCCCCGAGGGGAATGATATCCACCGTATACGTTCAGGCTCGGGTGCCCGAAGTAAGAGACCTATTTCTTGAAACTTACAGAGGGGAAAGGTTCATCAGGGTTGCCAACTCACCCCCCATGACCCGTTGGGTTCTCGGAACCAACCTATGTTTTCTTTATCCCTTTTACGATAAAAGGACCTCCACCGTCGTGGTGGTGTCGGTTATAGATAACTTGGGCAAGGGAGCTTCCCTGCAGGCTGTCCAGAATATGAACCTTATGGCGGGTTTTGAGGAGGAACTGGGGATACCGAACGTTTCTATCTTTCCCTGAAGTTCGGGATATAAGAAATTTGTTATATACAAAAAGTTTTAAATTAGGCTCAATTATCAAAACATAAGCAATAATTAAGGGAACTCAAAGGGGCATTCTTCTAAATTATTTAGTGCAATGCTTAGAGCTGTGCTGGTTGCAGTTCTCTTTGTAAGTGTATTTGTATTTGCCGGAAATTGGTTTACGGATTTTGAAAAAGCGCTTGATAGTGCAAAAAAATCGGGTAAAAAGTTGTTTATTTACTTCTACAGCGACCACTGCCCTTACTGCTTGCAGATGGAAGAGTTCGTTTTGGGCGACCCGGAAGTGGACAGTTTTATAAATGACAACTTCGTTGTTCTTAGTGTGGACGTGGACAAAAACAGAAGTTTAAATCGTAGGTTCGGAGTGATCGGGACACCTTTCTTTGTGATATATGATCCTAGAAAGGACAGGGTTATAACCAGAATCTTTGGGAGCAGGGAGAAGGAAGTTTTCTTGAGCTTGCTAACGGGAGTTTGCAAAAAATCAAATCTTAGGAGGTGTTAATCATGATTACAAGAAGGGACCTTTTTAAGGTCGCAGGGGTCGGAGCGCTGACCCTGATGGCAGGACCGGGAGCAGTCAAAGTTGCAAGCTCCGCTCCCAAGAAGATATCTATTGATGATGCGCTCAAGCAGCACTTGGGAGTGGGACTTTCTGGACTCAAAGAGAGCAACCTTATCCACATCAAGGCACCTACCATTGCCGAATCCGGAGCCAACGTGCCCGTCCAAGTTAAGGCAAACATACCCGTGGATCAAGTGGAAGCCCTTTACATATTCGCAGACAACAACTTTAACCCGTGGGTGACGACCGTTCAGCTGTCTCCTATGAACGGAGAGGTGTTTTTTGCCACCAGAATAAAGCTCGCCAAGACCTCCCCCGTTAGGGCGGTGATAAAGATGAAGGACGGAACCCTCCTTGCTGCAGCCAAGGAGGTTAAGGTTACCGTAGGCGGTTGTGGTTAATTGCTCGCTTTCAATAAAACCTAAAGGGAGGTAAGAAATGGCAAGGATAGGAAGAGCTATCGTTAGAGTGCCCAGAAGGATAAGCAAGGGGCAAATCATCAAGGTCCAGATGGTCATAACCCACCCGATGGAAACGGGGCTAAGGAAAGACAAGAAGACCGGAAAAACTATCCCGGCTCACTACATAGACAAGGTAGAGTTCCTCTTCAACGGTCAGAAGGTTACAACCCTAATAACCGGACCGGGTATAAGTAAGAACCCTTACTTTGCGATAATGCTCAAAGCTACAGAGTCCGGAACACTTACCATCAGATACACTGACAACAAGGGAGGTTCTTGGAGCAAAGACGTGAAGATAAACGTCAGCTAATCAGCTGAAAGGAGGGGCTGGTATGAAAAAGAAGAAGCTTCTTTTGACATCCCTCTTGGCAGGAGGGGTGGCTCTGGGAACGCTGGCGGTGGCTCAGGATCAGGTTCCCTCGCACTTACAAGAACTTTTGGAACTCGGGATGCATCCCGGAGACGCCTACGTTGACGAAGGAAGGGAGATGTTCCACAAGCCGGGACCCAACGGAAAGTCCTGTGCCACCTGCCACGGGCAGGACGGAGCTAAGCTTGAAGGTGCTTACGCCAAGATGCCCAGATACTATGACGACATAGGCAAGGTTGCAGACATAGATCTGAGGATCTGGAGCTGTATGACCAAATACATGGGCTACGACCCCAAGGATAAAAAGTTCAAAAAGCAGTTCAACAAGTGGAGCGGACCCTACAGGGTGCCCCTTGCCTCTTACGTAGCATCTCTGAGCAACGGGCAGAAGATAAACGTTCAGCTCAAACACCCCGAAGAAAAGAGACTTTACGAACTCGGTGAAAAGCTCTGGTTCATGAGGGTAGGAGCGAGGGACTTTTCCTGCGGAATATGCCACACGGTCCTTGCGGGTAAGAGGATAAGGCTTCAGGGACTTCCCGATCCCGTCAAGGCGAAGGTTTACACCCACTGGCCTGCCTACAGGTTCGGTTCGGACAAAATGTGGACCATGGAGGACAGGGTCAGATCCTGTTTTAAAGCCTACTTCCTCTATCTGAACAAATGGGACGAAAAGAAGGACTGGGTAAAGAAGCCGCCTCCTATGTCTGAATGGGTAATAGCTCTTGAGCTTTACATGAAGAAGGCTGCCAACGGCGGTGTAGTGGAAGTTCCCGGACTGCTCAGATAACGAAGGAGGGGTAAGCGATGAAAAAGATACTTGCGGTAGGAGTGTTTGCTGGTTTAGGTCTTTTGGTAGCTTGCCAACCCACCGCTCAGCAGGCGGGCAAAGCGGAAAAGGCGGAAGCTCCCAAGGCTGAGAAGATGGAAGCTAAAAAGGAAAAGAAGAAACTCAGCAAGACCGAGAAGTTTAAGATAGCTTTGGCAAATCAGGATAAATGGCAAAAGGCTTGCTCAAATCCCATGCAGCTTGTGCCTCAGGGGATAGATATTGAAACCTTCAAAAAGGAAATGCTCGCTACGGTTAAGTTCCCGCCCGGCGGACCTGTAGGCAAGGACGTGAAGAGGGGTGAAAAGCTCTTCGGAGATCCAAAGAAGGGCGGAAGGAGCAGAAGGGGTAACTGCTACGCCTGCCACTGCGGTGACCCCAACATCATAGCCTGCGGTAACATAGGACCCTCCCTCAGGGGATACGCTAAACGCGGTATAGACCCCAAAGATACCTACATAAGGATCTACAACTCTTGGGCTATAAACCCCTGTTCCACCATGCCCAGACTCGGATACCACGGCGTGCTGACACCGGAAGAGATAGCGGACATAGTGGCTTACATGCATGATCCCAACTCCCCTCTCAACAGGTAACACCTCTCGCGGGGCTTTCCCGCCCCTTTTATTTAAGCTGTCCCTTCACCCTGTGTTAAATTTTTTTGCTTAAAGGAGGTATAAGAGATGCATCTGACCCGTAGGGACTTCTTGGAACTCGCCATAGTGACGGGAGCTTTCATGGCTGCGAACCCCGTCTCCGCTTTGGCGAAGATGACCTACGACGATATTATGAGCTTCAAGCCGGTGGGCAACGTAACCCTGCTGTTTACCACCGATCTGCACGCCCACTTGGAACCCCTGTATTTTGCAGAACCCATGAACTTGGTAGCACCCAAAAAGCTCGCCGGAACACCCGGTTACATAACGGGCATGGACTTTCTCAGATACTACAAGATAGCTCCGGGCACTTTGGAGGCTTACTTTACCAGCTGTGTAGACTTCCCTAAGCTCGCCCATAAGTTTGGAAAGATGGGGGGCGCAGCCCACATAACCACCATAATAAAGCACGTAATTGCAGAGAGGGGAAGGGATAAGGTTCTTGTTATGGATGGGGGCGACACTTGGAACACTACCGCCATAGGAACCTTTACCGAAGGAAAGTCCGTTGTGGACTGGATGGTTTTGACGGGATACGACCTCTTCGTAGCCCACTGGGATTTCACTTTCGGAAAGGAGATATTCCTAAAAAGAATTGATGAACTTGAAAAAGGCGGTTGTGAGTTTATCACCCACAACGTTGTTGATGAGCTGTGGGGCGATCTTGTCTTTAAACCCTACACTATCAAAGAGGTGGGAGGTGCCAAGCTCGGAATCATAGGAAGCTCCTTCCCCTTCACACCTCTTGCCAACCCGCGCCAGTTCGTTGAAGGGTGGAGCTTCGGTATAAGGGAGGATCAACTCCAGCAGTTTGTAAGGGAGCTGAGGGAAAAGCACAAGGTTGATGCGGTCATATTCCTGACCCATAACGGCTTCCCCCTTGACCAGAAGATAGCTCAGGTGGTTGAGGGAATAGACGTTATCATCTCCGGACACACTCACGATGTGACACCCAAGGCGGTAAGGGTAGGAAAGACCCTTGTTCTCATAGCCGGTTCCCACGGAAAGTTTGTAGGAAGACTTGACCTTGACGTAAGGAACGGACAAATAAGGGACTTTAACTTCAAACTCTACCCGGTGGCTTCCAACCTGATACCCCCCGATAGGGAAGCCCAAAAACTCGTTGAAAAATACAAGAAGGAGGTCACCAAGAAATACAAGCTGGATGAGGAGATAGGAACCGCGGAGGTAATGCTCTACAAGAGGGATACCTTCTTCTCCACGTGGGACTGGCTTGTAGGAGAGGCGATAAACGACTACTACGGTGGAGATCTTGATGTAGTCCACTCTCCCGGATACAGATGGGGAACCGTAGTTCTTCCCGGTCAGAAGATAACGAGGGACCACGTCTACGACTACACCGCCATCACCTATCCCAACGTCTACATCCTCAAGAGGAAAGGCAAAGACCTTTTAGCCATCTGGGAAGACATTGCGGACAACGTCTTTAACCCGGATCCCTTCTATCAGCAGGGCGGCGACATGACACGTATATGGAACGTTGAATACGAGATAGAGGTAAACGGTCCCCAGTATAAGCGTATAAAGAAGGTATGGATAGGTGGAAAACCTCTCAAGGAGGACAAAGAGTATCTGATAGCTGTCTACGGTGGTCCCCCGCCACCTCCTGATGCTCTTCACCCTGACTACAAACCCGTCCCTGTATACGACATACTCATTAACTACATCAAGAAGAAAGGGAACATTAAGGTCAGAACCAAACCCAACGTTAAGGTTCTGGATGCACCCTACAAGACCTACGATCAGTGCTTCGGCACATGAAGGTGATAATCTTCTTCGTAGGCGGGGTCCTTGCGGTCCTCGCCTTTTTGTTTTACGTAAAGAACTTCCTGCTTACCCCCGAAAATCTTTTCTTTTTTACCCTTGAGGTTAAAGACAAGACCTTTAAAGAGACAGTTAACCAAGTGGTCAAGAGCTTGAACGAAAAAGGGCTGAAGGTAATAAGGGTTTTACCTATGTCTGAGGTCATCCACAGCAGGGGTATAAAGGACTTCCCCAATTACACGACCGTCTTGGCTTGCGATATAGAAGAAAAGAAGGAGCTTTTGAGGAAGGTTCCCTTTATGAGCACCCTTATACCTTGTAGCGTAGTTATCTACGAAAGGGAAGGGAAAGTTTACATAACCGCACCCAAAGAGATCCTGTTTATAAAGGACTACTCGGAAGAACTCGGGGAGAAATACACCCGCCTTTTGGAAAACGTCTACGAAAGGCTCAGGATAGCCCTTGCTCAGGTAGCCGGAGAAAAGTAATCTTTCTTTAAGTAATGGGTCTAAAGGAAAAGCTCGTTCGCAAGGGTCAGTTTGTCTGGGAGCTTCCCAAAGGAACCGTCCCCGGACAGAAGGTTCCGGTAATTCTTTACCTGAGCGGTGAACTCTACGAGCACCTTGAGGAGGATGCTCTAAAGCAGGCTCTCAATGCCTCCTCCCTGCCGGGTGTGACCAAGGCTGTATACGTTATGCCCGATGTCCACGTGGGCTACGGCTTTCCCGTAGGCGGGGTAATGGCAACGGATGCGGAGGAAGGAATAATAAGCCCCGGGTCGGTTGGATACGACATAAACTGCGGGGTAAGGCTTATTGCCACGAACCTGAAGGCGAAGGATGTAGTCCCAAGGATAAAAGAGATAATGCAGGAGATGCTAAAAAATGTCCCTGCAGGTGTAGGTTCAACGGGAAACATAAGGCTTTCACGCTCTCAAATGGAAGAGGTTTTGGTGGAAGGTGCCCGTTGGGCGGTTGATCAGGGCTTCGGTCCTGAGGAAGATCTTCAGCATATAGAGAGCTTCGGAGCCATACCCGGAGCGGATCCAAAAGATGCTTCCAAGGAGGCTTACGAGAGGGGTTCCGATGAACTGGGAACCGTAGGTTCTGGTAACCACTTTGTAGAGCTTCAAGTGGCGGAGGAGATCTACGATGAAGAGGTAGCCAAAGCCCTCGGGGTGGAAGAGGGTCAGGTCTTTATAATGGTACACTCCGGTTCAAGGGGTTTTGGGCATCAAGTCTGCACCGATTATCTGAGGGTGTCCCTGAACTCCGCTCCCAAATACGGTATAGACCTTCCCGATCCTCAGCTTGCCTGCGTTCCCTTTTATTCGGAGGAAGGGCAGAGCTACTTTAGGGCTATGTGTGCTGCGGCAAATTACGCCTTTGCCAACAGGCAGATAATTGGCTTCAGGGCTGCGGAAACTTTGAAGAGGGTTTTGGGTATCTCTTGGGACGAGCTCGGATATAGGCTGATTTACGACCATGCCCACAACATAGCTAAACTTGAAGAGCATAAGGTAGGCAGGAAGCTGAAGAAACTGGTAGTCCACAGAAAGGGTGCAACGAGGGCGTTCCCGCCTTTTAACCCGGAGGTCCCACCCGCTTACAGGAGCGTGGGTCAGCCGGTTATAATTCCCGGTGACATGGGGAGGGCTTCCTACCTTCTTGTTGGTCAAAAGGAGGCTATGGAAAAGAGCTTTGGAACCGCCTGCCATGGAGCCGGGAGGCTTATGTCCCGCAGGAAAGCAAAGAAGTTTGCCAAGGAGGTGGGGCTTGATAAGGTCATAGGGGATCTTACGGTCGTAGCGAGGGGAAAGGGAACGATAATGGAGGAAATACCCCAAGCCTACAAGGATGTTTCCGAGGTGGTAAAGGTAGTGGACGGACTGGGTATAGCCAAGATGGTGGTAAGGCTTAGACCCATAGGAACGCTGAAGGGTTAAAATGCTCGGCGAGTTTTTGGCAACGGGCTTTTTTGTGGGAAGGCTTGGCATTGCACCGGGGACCCTCGGCACGCTGATAGCGGTCCCCTTGGTTTATCTATTCTCCTTTAATTTTTGGACCCTACTCGGAGGTGTGGTGTTGACCACCCTCGTGGGGCTTGTGACAAGCACAAAGGTTATAAACCTTACCGGAGAAGAAGACCCTGAAGAGGTGGTTATAGACGAGATAGCCGGCTACATGGCTTGTTTTATCTTTGTAGAGCCTTCCCTGAAGACCTACGTAATTGCCTTTGTGCTCTTTCGCATCTTTGACATATTCAAACCCTTCCCTATAAACCTCTTTGAGAAACTGCCGGGCGCCTACGGAGTTATGTTGGACGATATAGTTGCTGGCTTGATAACCTCTGCGGTGATGTATCTGCTTTTCAACTGAGGAGTTCTCTCAGCTTTTCCTCAAGATCTCCCTTTCTTCTGAGGCTTTCTAAATACCTGATGACGTATTTGCCTATTATGTCCGTTTCTATGTTTACCCTGTCGCCCACCCCTCGGAACTTCAGGTTTGTATTTTCAAAGGTGTGAGGGATGATGTTTATAAAGATCAGACAGCCTTCAACACGGTTTACCGTCAGGCTTATTCCGTCCACCGCCACGGAACCCTTTTCCACGAAGTAGAGGGTTTGGTTTTCAGGTATCTCTAAGACTAGGAGTCTGTGTCCCCCCGCAGGTCTGAACTCCCTTATTTTTGCGGCAAAGTCCACGTGCCCCTGAACTATGTGACCGCCGAGGCGGGAACCTACCTTCAAAGCCCTTTCTAAGTTCACCCTGTCTCCCGATCTGAGATCCGAAAGGTTCGTTCTTAAAAGGGTCTCCTCCGAGACTTCAAAGGATACCTTTTTTCCCTTTACCTCAACTGCGGTCAGGCAAGCGCCGTTTACCGCTACGCTGTCACCGATTTCTATATCCGTAAGTGAAGTCTCTACCTCTAAAACTCCTCCGCCCGCTTTGAGAACCTTTCCGACGTCTTCCACAAGCCCTGTAAACATCAGAGAAGGACCCCGTTGGCTTCAAAGACCGGACCCTCGTAGCAAACCCTCTTGTAGCTTCCTGAAGGTGTTCTGACTACGCACCCCAAGCATACACCCCAACCGCAAGCCATCCTCTCCTCAAGGGAAAGGTAGAGCTTATGTCCCGTTTTTTCGGTTTCTTTTTTTAGTGCCCTCAGCATAGCCTTGGGACCACAGGCGGAAATCTTCCATTCCTTTCCGAAGTCCTTGAGCACCTCGGTTACCAAGCCTTTTCTTCCTTCGCTTCCGTCGTCTGTAAAAAGTATGAAGTCAAAACCTTCCTCCTCAAGCCATCCCTTCATACTCAAGAACTCCCTGCTCCTTGCCCCGTATACAAAAACCACCTCTTTGTCCATATCCCTCAGCTCTTTTCCGAAGAGTGTAAGTCCCGCAAGACCTACCCCCCCTCCGATAAGAAGATGCTTTTTCCCCTCGTAGCTGAAAAGGCCCTTCCCAAGGGGACCGAACACCCGCAGGGTTTCTCCGATTTTCTTTTGAGACAAAAGTTTTGTTCCCCTTCCCACCACGTCGTAGTATATCCACACCTCATCGCCCCTCACGTCCGCAACGGCGAACGCTCTCCTCCCCATCGGATCGTAGCTTTCCGAGGTCTTTATCATCAGAAAGTTTCCGCCCTTTGAGTTTTTCGCCAGCTGGGGGGAGATAAACTTAAGGAGCCAAGTTCTGCCCGAAAGATAGCGGTTTTCCTTTATTTCTACTTCAAAGTCCATCAATACTCCTCGCCCGACCACATATCGGGGGTGAACCTGACTACCCTGTTCCTTCCCATCTCCTTAGCCTTGTAGAGGGCAACGTCTGCAAACTTTATGCACTGCCACACTCTCCCGTCACAGTCGTCGGGGAACTCAGAAACCCCTATGCTTACGGTCTTCTTTATAACTCCACCGGAGACTTCTATGGTCTTGTTAGCAACCGCTTCCCTTATCTTCTCCGCTACCTTTACGGAAGCCCCCTTCTTTACATCCATAAGCAGAACCATTATCTCCTCTCCGCCGAACCTGATAACGTAGTCCGCCTCTCTGACCTTGCTCCTGATAACGTTGGCTATCTCTCTCAGAACTCTGTCACCCACATCGTGCCCGTATTTGTCGTTAACCTGCTTGAAGTAGTCTATATCTATCATCAGTATCCCGAGGGTTGACCCTCTCCTCTTTATCTGCGCTGCAACCTTGTCTATGATCTCGTCCAAGAACCTTCTGTTATAAAGTCCAGTAAGCTGGTCTATGTAAGACTGCTCCTTGAGGATCTCCATCAGGCTCTTGGATTCTATAACCGGCGCCGCCTCTACGAGGTAGCCCTTTATGTAGGGGATGATCATCCTTATGAACATGTCCATATCCTTTTCGTAGACAATCTGAACTACGTTGCCCACCTTTCCGCCTATGTTCACGGGTATGCAGTAGTACTGGATTCCCTGGGTAGAGCATAGATCGTTAAAGGCAAAGCGAGGGCATATACAGGGGAACTCTGCAGAGTCTACATCGTTGCCTGTCCTCTTTGCCCGGCACTCGTCCGCATTTTCAAGGATAAGATCAGAGCACCACATCTTTTCCCCGTGGACGTCAACCACCCTCATCCTGTTTCTGTTTTCGTCCACTTCGTATAGAGAAAACTTATCAAGGCTCATGTAGTCGGCAAGGATGGTCACGATGCGGTCGTATATATCCTGTTTGGAAAGATCCTGTTCTATGGTCCTTTTGAAGTTGGATATCTTTACCAGCTCCTCCACCATTTTTTCCGTATCCTTGAGGGCGTTTTCCGTTTCAAGGACCTTGTAACCTATAAGGAGGGAGACCTTTTCCCTTATGTTGGAAAGGATTGTATCCAGTTCCTCACCCACCCTGTTTACTACGTGCGCCAGTTCTCCCGCCTCGTCCTTTAGATCCGCCTCAACCCTGTGCCTGAAATCCCCTTCCCTGAAGTTTTCAAGGATCTCCTTTATACGGTTAAAGAGCTGACGGTAAGGTTCAAAGTGCCTGATAACCACTATAAAAAGCAAGGTGAAAATCCCCCCTGCGGAGAGGGTGTATATGGTAAGAAGCAGGAAAGCCTGCTGTCTTTCACGGGTAAGGTCTACAGCCAAGCTTACCGCCCCGAGGACCTCACCTTCCTTCACTTTGTGACATTGCAAGCAGTTTATCCTTCCCGACGACTCCGCCTTGTAGGGAACTACCAGCTTGTAGACAACCCTGTTTTGATTCTCTATCAGCAGGTCCTTTATCTTACCGGTTCTGAGAACCTCCCTCTCAAGGTGGTCTATCGGCTGTTCGTAGCTTTTGCCTTCTCCGTATTGCCTTTTTACCGCTTCTCCCCTTACCACCCTTATGTATTCCAAGTTGCTCGTCTCTCTTATCTGCTGGAGGAAGAGATCCCTCTTATCTATGACCCCGAGGACCATGTAGGAGGTTAGAGTATCCCTGACCAACTTTGCTATGGTCATTGCGTTCCTTTTGGAGCTTTCAAGGACACTGTTTCTGAAAAAGAGACCTACAAGAACTACTGTCAGAATAAAAAGGGCTATCAGGATCACCCCCGCCTTAAGTATCAGCCTGCCTCTCATTCCCCCCGCCATGCTTCTAAGTATAATTCAGCGGTGTTCGTGGAGGCTCTCCAGCTCCCTGAGAAAGTTACGCTTAAACTCTTCTTTGAACTTATGGGAGTATATAGCCACTTTGGCGGTGTCTCCCTCAATCCTGACCCATACCTTCCTGTGAACCGAGTAGAAAGCTATCATCATACCGATCACGAGCACCGCAGACCCAATCCATATGATATTTGTCCCCGGATGGTAAGAAACCTGAAAGCCCGAATAAAACTGAGGTTCAAAGCCGTCCATGAAAAAGACATAGGGAAAGTCTTCCAACTCTTTAACTTGAGAGTAGGCGATAACCGTAAGTTGTGGATCGTAAACTACGGGAACGTTGTAGTCCTTCCTGTTTAAAAGAACCTTCAGAACCACAGCAGGGGCAAGGTCACCTTCAAAACCTGCATCGGGATTGAGGACGTTGAGGACCACCCTCTCTACGGATATTAGCATGTCCTTGAATTCGGTAACCTCTCCGCTCTTTACCTCTATCCTTCCTAAAACTGCCTCGTGTATGGTTTCGTCGTTCTGCGCCTTCTTCTTATCCACTACTATAAGACCCATCCTTGAAACCCCTCCCGTTAAACCATAGGAAGCCTGAAAGATACGGTAGTTTTTAAAGTCAAAGGGTTTGTTTACCTCAACCACACCTTCAGCTACCTTTTTGCCACTGTTTATTATCTCTATCTCACTCCTGTAGCTTGCCACTGCCTCCCTGAACTCAGGAGCCACCTTTATCCCCTTTTCCTGAGCTTCTTCCCCGTAGGTGATGATCCTAAAGTCCTTCAAATGGACCGCAAAGGGAAGCTTGACCCTTCTGTCCTCTGGACCCACCAACATTATGTCGCTCGTTTCCCCTTCCGGGACGGGCAGAAAACCCCTAACTCCAAATATGGCATCTATAAGGGCGCCACCCATTATCACCAGCAGAGCTATGTGGACAACGTAAACACCCAACCTTGAATACCTGCCCTTTTCCGCAAAGAGGTAAATTTTCCCGTTTTCTTCCTCCTTAAAAACCTTAAAGCCCTTTTTGAGAAGGAACTTAACGAGAGCGTCTGGGTCCTTTATCTTCATGGTCACGGGTTTTAGGCGCCTTTCCGCCTTCTCATCAAGTTTTAGGATCCTTTCCGAGCCGAAGGTCTGCCTCCAGATGCGTGGGAGCCTCTTTATTGAGCAAACAGTCAAGTTTATGGCGAGGAGAACCACAAGCCCTATGTAATACCAAGAGTGGAAAACGTCGTTAAGCCACAACTTCCAAAACCAAACCGCCTTGGTAACTCCGAACTTGTCTAAGTATTCCTCAAAGGTTAAGTTCTGCTGTATGTATGTGGAGCCGAGCATGGAAAAGATGCCGAGCAGGATCATTATGAAGATGGCGAGCTTAAGAGAGGCAAAGAAGTCGTATAGGAAATCCCAAAAGTTCCCGTGTCTTTTGTAGTCCTTTATCAGCGACCTTATGCTTTCGTAAATAAAGCCTCCCAGCCCGAGGCAAAAAACTATCAAAGAGATTCCGAAAACTGTCCAGTATACAGCTCCCGGCTCACCCTCAAGGTGGAAGAGACCGTAGATAACAACCGCCGTGAAAAGGATAAAGGAAGCCACAAAAAACCCAAAAGATCTGAAAACCGAAATCATAATTGAGGTTTATATTTTAAACATTTCCTTGTAGGCTTCCCTGATCTTACGTCTTATCTCTTCAAGCAGATCCTTAGAAAGCACTTCAACCACCTCGTAGCTTCCTCCCTCGGTTTGTATGCGGGGCATCTGAACGTAGTACCCCCCGTGGCGATTACGCATGAGCCTGATGGCTTTTATGACAAGAACATCTCCTATCTTCACATCCGCATAGCCTACAACACCTGACTTTCTGCCCGGCAGTTCAAAGGGAAAAAACTTAATCACTTCCACCTTCAGACCAGCCATAGGATCAGCCTACTCGGGCGTTTTCGAGGGACCACCTCAGGGAGTCTTCATAACTTATGGGGTCTCTTCCGAGCATATCCTTCAGCGTGCTTACACCCTCCGACCAACCGCAGACGTTATCCCTCCACATCATCAGCATCTGATCTGAAGAAAAGGGAGGAGGTTCAATAAAGGTTTCTACAACCTTCCCCATGAGATACATAAACCCTTTGGGAAGCGGAACCATCAAAACCCTTTTATTCCAGAAGCTGAAGATATCCTGCAGAAGCCTCTTAAAGGTAACTTCCCTTGTCCCACAGAGTTCATAGATCTTTCCATCGGTGGATTTATCCTCAAGCGCTTTGACAAACGCCTGAGCCACATCCCTGACATCTACCGGACTGAATTTGTAGTAGCCACCTCCCGGTAGTGCAACCACAGGGAATATCTTTATCACGTTCCAAAGATCGTAGAAGAGCCTTTGCTCGGGTCCAAGGATAATAGATGGTCTGAGTATGGTGAATCTGATCCCCGACCTTATAATTTCTTTCTCCGCCCACCTTTTGGTTTGGTGGTAGCGGGAAGGTGCAAGGTCGTGGGTCCCGAGGGCGCTCATGAAAACGAATTTCTCCACAAGTGAAGAAGAAACTTCCACCAAGTTTTTGGAAAAGAGGTAGTGGACCTTTTCAAAAGTTATACCTTTTCTTCTTTCTTCAAAAAGTATCCCTATCAAGTGAACGATCGCTTGTGGCTTTGCATCCTCAAGTGCTTTCTTTATAGATTCCTTTGAAGAGAAATTAACCTTGTAGACTTCAACCCTATCGCCGAACAGCTTTCGTGCCTTTGCCTCGTTCCTTACACCGAGGGCAACGTTGTGTCCAGACTTGATGAGACCATCAACTACATACCTACCGACAAAACCGGTCCCGCCGGTAACAAATACCTTCATGACTCTGATTTTCTAATTATAAGTTTAGCTATAGTTAAACTTATGCGGGCAAAGGTTTTAATCATAGGTCTTTTACTTTTTGTAGGTTTCTCACTTTCCAAAGAGGTGGGCTTTACCCAAGAGGACAGGGAAAGACTGATAAGACTTGAGGCAACGCTGAAGGTGTTCATGGAACAAACTGACAAGAGATTTGAACAGGTGGACAAAAGGATAACGGAGCTGAGAGAGGATATGAGCAAGAGGTTTGAACAGACGAACACATTTTTGTGGATAATAACTGGGATCTTTACCACTCTGACGGTAAGTGTAATAGGTTTCGCTTGGTGGGACAGAAGGACCATAATCAGGGAGGCAAAGAGGCAAACGATTGAGGAGCTTGAGAGAGAAACAAAACCAGAAAAGCTGAGGAGACTACTAAATGTCCTCAGGGAAAGGGCAAAAACAGACGAAGAGCTGAGGGAGTTGCTTAAAAGGGAAGGTTTGCTGTAGTTCTGTAAGGAAGCGGGTATTATATTTCCAATTGAGAGCTAAGCTAAGGAGGCTTAGGCTATGCTCTTTAACAGAGCCAAGGATGTGGTTAAGAAAGTCACCCTTGAGGTGATCTATGAGGTGGTAGAAGAAAGGAGTAAGGAGATTTACGAGAAGTTGGAAAAGCTTGAAAGGAGGCAGGAAGAGGACTACAGGCACTTAAACAGTAGGATAGACCAAACCAACCAAAGGATTGACAACCTAAGGGAGGAAATGCATCAAAGGATTGACAACCTGAGAGAGGAAATGAAAGGGGAGATAGC
>WFYH01000235.1 GCA_015490215.1 Aquificaceae bacterium | reverse complement strand
GCTTGGGTGTGTTGGGAAGGTGGTCCTCGCCCCTTATCACGTGGGTTATACCCATGAGTGCATCGTCAACAACCACCACGAAGTTGTAGGTGGGAGAACCATCGCTCCTGACTATCACAAAGTCGCCGAAGTCGTCCACGTTTATAGCTACGTGCCCCTTTACTATGTCCTCAAAGACTATCGTCCTGCCGTCGGGAACCCTGAAGCGAACCGCATAGGGCTTTCCTTGGGCTTTGAGTTTCTCAACCTCTCCCTTTGTCAAGTTTCTGCATCTGCCCGAATACCTGTAGGCTATGCCCCTTTCTTGAGCCTTTCTTCTCTCCTCTTCCAACTGCTCGGGGGTGCAGAAGCAGGGATAGGCGTGCCCGCTCTCAAGGAGTTTTTCCAGATACTCTCTGTAGATATCAAAGCGCTCTGACTGGCGAAAGAACTCGTCCCAATCTATCCCGAGCCACCGGAGATCTTCCAAAAGGGCTTCTTCGTATTCCTTTTTGGATCTTTCCCTGTCGGTGTCCTCTATCCTCAGGACAAACTCCCCGCCGTGGTGCTTCGCAAAGAGGTAGCTAAAAATTGCTGTCCTCGCATTTCCGAGGTGCAGATAGCCTGTAGGACTCGGGGCGAAGCGTGTTTTCACCATGGCACCCTTTAGTTTACACAATCAATCTGAAGAGATCATCAAAAAAGCTCGGGTAGGATATAGCTACGCATTCTGGATCGTCTATATAGGTTTCCCCTTGGGCTAGGAGTCCCGCCACCGCAAAAGCCATAGCTATACGGTGATCCCCGAAGGTTTTAATCTCAGCACCCTTGAGGGGCTTACCCCCCTCTATCCTGAACCCGTCTTCAAACTCTTCAACTTCCGCCCCCATGGCTTTCAGGTTTTGGACTATAGCCCTTATCCTGTCACTCTCTTTGACCCTAAGCTCTTTGGCACCCCTCACTTCGGAAACACCTTGGGCGAAAGCCATAACCACCGCAAGGATTGGCACCTCGTCTATAAGGGAAGGCACCTCCTCAGAGGTTACCTCTACACCCTTGAGTTCCTGCGAAGGGCGCACGAGGATGTCCGCCACGGGTTCTCCCGAGATTTCCCTTTCTCTTTCAAAGGAGATCTCCGCTCCCATCTGGTGGAGCTTTCTGTAAAAACCTATTCTGGTAGGGTTCACGAGAACGTCCCTGAGAAGTATTTCCCCCTCAGGTGCAAGAACGCCGAGGGCACAGAAGAACGCCGCCGAGGAGGGATCCGCAGGGCAGAAGACCTCCGTCCCTTGAAGGGTTTGTCCCCCTTCCAACTCAACCTTGTAGGCTTCTTCTTGGGAAACTTTAACTTCAACCCCGAAAGCCCTCAGCATTCTTTCTGTATGATCCCTTGAGGGGACCTTCTCGGTTACGGAGGTTACCCCTTCCGCCCTCAAACCCGCAAGCAGAAGGGCAGACTTTACCTGTGCGGAGGACTTTTCGTTGAAGAAGGAAATCCCTTTCAGTTTTCCACCCCTTACCGCCACGGGCAGGTTGCTCCCTTCGTTTCTCCCGTCAATGAAGGCTCCCATCTCCTTGAGAGGTTTAGTTACCCTTCCCATAGGGCGCCTTCTGAGGCTTCCGTCTCCCGTCACCACGCTGAAAAACTCTTGAGTTGAGAGAACACCCAACATCAGGCGGGCTGTCGTCCCCGAGTTTTTGGCATCCAGAACGTCCGAAGGCTCTAAAAAGGAGAAGTCTCTGCCTTCCAAGATAAGTTCTGTTTCTCTTTCTTCCACCTGCACCCCGAGGGCTTTGACCATTTCAAGGGTAGCCTTAGTGTCCTCGGAGCGTAGCCACTCTCTCACGAAGGTCCTTCCCCTTGCCAATGCACCCAATATAACTGCCCTGTGGGAAATAGACTTGTCCGATGGGACTCTTAGGGATCCTTCAACCTTTTTAAGACCACCTTTTATCCTCATTTCTATAAAGCTAAAACAATCCTTCTCACAAGTCCCGTCTGACCTGCAAAGGTAGTTGGCATGATAGTTACTACCCTGTTAAGCTCTCGGAAAACCCAAATCCTGCAAAAAGCAAAAGAAGTCCTATAAGAATTACCAAAAGCCCGTGTTTTCTCAAAACAGCCTCCAAATCCTTATCGGTTTTAGCTTTTTCCCTGAGTGCCTGCAGGAGTTTTCTGAGCACTCCTTCCCTTTCAAGGTGTTCAATAGTTTCTTCCCTTGCTTTCCTGATTATAGTTCTCCTGTCCCAATAAGCAAAACCTATAACTACAGCCGTCAGAGTGGTGAATATACCTGCCAAAATCCACAAAAAGGTGTAGAGTTGTTCAATCATCTTGTTTACCTGCTCAAACCGTTTGTCTATTTGCTCAAACCTTGTGTTCATGTCCTCTCTGAGTTCGCTTATCCTCTTGTCTACCTGCTCAAATCTTTTGTTCATGTCTTGCCTGAGTTCTCTGAACCTCTCGTTAGTTTGCTCCATAAAGGTTTTTAGGGTAGCCTCAAGGCGAATGAGCCTCTCCCTGTCCTCTTGTGTAAAACCACTTTCCCCGGAAAAGGAGACCCCCCCAAAGAACACAAGCCCTATAAGCAGTATTCTCAAAACTTTCATAGCTCTTAATATAAACCTTTCAACAGACCTGACAGCCTCCGAGGGTAAGCTGTCTTATCCTCACCGTGGGCTGGGCGTCGGTAACAGGGACACCCTGCCCGTCCTTTCCGCAGGTGCCTATAGCCCAACCGAGATCGTTTCCGACCGCATCTATGTCCTGAAGGGCTTTGGGACCGTTGCCTATAAGCGTGGCACCCCTTATGGGGTAGGTTATCTCCCCGTTTTCTATCATGTAACCTTCCATAATTTCAAACACAAAATCTCCTGTTACCGTATTTACCTCTCCGCCCCCCATTTTAACCACATAGACACCCCTTTTTGTATCTTTGAGTATATCTTCAGGGTTGTCCTTGCCTCTGTCTATGAAGGTGTTGGTCATCCTGACTATGGGTATGTGGGCGTAGCTCTGGCGTCTGCCGTTGCCTGTAGACTCCTTTCCCTCTTTCATGGCTCTGAGGCGGTCATACATATACCCCACAAGGTAGCCGTCCTCTATCAAAACCTTCCTCTGAGCTGGAACACCTTCATCGTCAACTTCAAAAGAGCCGTTGTGATAGGGGAGAGTGGCATCGTCTATTACCGTTACGAGTTCGCTTGCCACCTTTTCTCCTAGCCTGCCTGCGTAAACAGAAAGCCCCTTTTGAACAAGATCCGCTTCAAGACCGTGCCCCACAGCCTCGTGGATCATAGTGCCTCCCGCTTCCGAGGAAAGAACCACCGTAAACTGACCAGCCGGCGCAGGTTTTGCGGTGAGCATCAGAAGCGCTCTCTCGGCAGCCTTTGCCGCTACTGTTTCGGGAGGGGTTCTTTCAAAGATCTCAAAGCCCCTCCTACCGCCTATTGACTCATAACCCCTCTGGAGAGTCTCACCGTCCCCTGCTACCACCTCAACAAAAAAGACAACCCTCTTCTGAACGTCCTCCGCACACTCCCCGAGGCTGTTTACCACCAAAATTTCCCTTGTCTTGTCCATCAGAACCGAAAGGACCTGCCTTATCTTGTCTCCGTAACTGCGGGCTTTCTCCTCAGCCCTTTTGAGAATTTCCACCCTGTAGGAGAGGTCTACCGAGTCGGGGTCTATGAGGGTAGGTGTCCACCCCTCAATGTATCTGAGACCTGTAGCAACGGGACCGTGACCTTCCCCCCTTGCGAGGGTCTTTGCTATCTCAATAAGGTTTTCGTAGGTCGGGTTAGTCGTATAGCCGTAGAAGGTTCTCCCATTCTTTATTAGCCTAAGACCAACACCTTCATCGTAGCCGTGGGAGACCTTACTAAGCTTTCTATCTTC
>WFYH01000234.1 GCA_015490215.1 Aquificaceae bacterium | reverse complement strand
CAAGATAGACAAACCCGGCGCGGACCCCATGAAGGTCAGGAGGGAACTCTCCGAACACGGACTTATACCCGAAGAGTGGGGCGGAGACACCATCTTTGTGGACGTATCCGCAAAGACGGGGCAGAATGTAGACCAGCTCCTTGAGATGATAGGGCTTTTGGCGGACATCCTTGAGCTGAAGGCCAACCCCAACAAGAGGGCAAAGGGTGTGATCATAGAGACCAAACTTGACCGCAAAAGGGGACCCACCGCCACGGTTATAGTCCAAGAAGGAACCCTGAAGGTGGGTGACTCCTTCGTTGCGGGAGCTACCTACGGAAGGGTCAGGGCGATGTTTGACGACAAGGGCAGACAGGTAAAGAGCGCCGGACCCTCCACGCCTGTAGAGGTGCTGGGATTTGAAGAGCTTCCCCAAGCTGGGGACACCCTCGTTGTGGTGGAAAACGAAAGAAAGGCAAGAGAGATAGCCCAAAAGATAAAGGAAAAGAGGGAGAAGGAAGAGAAGCTCTCCCAAAGCCTCAGACTTGAGGATATCTACAGGAAGATAGAGGCGGGGGAGGTAAAAGAACTGAAGCTCATCGTAAAAGCTGACACTATGGGTTCACTGGAGGCTCTGAAAAAATCCTTGGAAGAGCTTTCTACCGAAGAGGTGGCTGTGCGTGTAATCCACGGAGCGGTGGGAGGGATTACCGAAAACGACGTTATGCTCGCAAAAGCTTCCGGAGCGATAATCATAGGCTTTAACACAAGACCCGATCCCAAGGCGCGGGAGCTGATAGAGAAAGAGAAGGTTGATGTGAGGATGTATGGAATTATCTATCAGGTCATTGACGACGTTAAGAAGGCGCTTCAGGGTCTGCTTGAACCCGTTGAGAGGGAAGAGGTTCTTGGGAGTGCGGAGGTAAGGGCTACCTTCAAGATAAAGAAGGTAGGAACAGTAGCAGGATGCTACGTTTTGGAAGGGAAGATGGTAAGGGGAGCCAAGGCGAGGCTCATAAGGGACGGGGTGGTAGTTTACGACGGGCAGATAGAGAGCCTGAAGAGGTTCAAAGAAGACGTTCAAGAGGTGGCAAGGGGCTACGAGTGCGGTATAAAGCTAAAGGACTTCAACGACGTTAAGGTGGGAGACATCATAGAATGCTACGAGATCAAGTTAGAACGACCAACGCTCTGAGCATAAACGAGATATACGAAAGCATCCAAGGAGAGGGTTTGCTGATCGGGACGCCTTCGGTCTTTGTTAGGTTTCAAGGGTGTAACCTCAGGTGCCCTTGGTGCGATCAGCCCTCAGCACTCTCTTTTCGTGAAGCCTCCTACGATCAAGAAGAGGTTCTAAAAAGGGTAAAATCCTCTCCCTTTCGCCACGTGGTTATAACGGGTGGGGAACCCTTTGCCCACACGGGTCTTTTCCAGCTGGTAAAGAGGTTACTTGAAGAAGGTTTTTCCGTCCAGATAGAGACCAACGGAACCCTCTGGGTGGAGGGTATGGAAGAGGTAGCGGAAAGGGTGCACATAACCTGCTCTCCCAAGGCGGTGGCAGATTTTTTCGTCCACCCGAAGATTTTGAAGTTTGCAAGGGAGCTTAAATTTGTGGTGGACAGTGCCCTGTCTTTGGAGGTTCTCCTTAAAAAGGAGTTTGTCCCCTTTCTCAAAGATCAAAGGGTAGTCCTGCAGCCCGAAAGCAACCGTCCCGAGGCTTTGGAAAAAGCCCTCTCCCTCCAGAGGGAGTTGGCGGAAAGAGGTTTTACAGTTAGGGTGATACCGCAGGTTCACAAGTTCCTTGGAATAAAATGAGCCTAAGAGCGTCCTGAAAGTTGTTTTCTTCTCCGCAAATACAGAATGTAAAAACCCAGAGCTATACCGTAAATAAAAATCGTCACCGCACTAAGCAAACTCCAATCTATCTCCATAACTTACTCCTCTTCAACAAGGGCAAATCCGTATGTTATCAGCCCTAGTCCGAAAATAGTAATGAAGTAACCCGTAGGTTCCTCTTGAATTAAAGATGCTACAACTCCTGCTACTGTCAATCCTATTCCGAGTCCCCTGATAGATTCTATCAGGTATTTTTCTCTGTCCGTCATTACGGAGGCGCTCCTAAAGATTTTAGCAATCCCACGCCAAGCTTTGTGGTAAGTTCCCTGGAGCGATGTAAAATGTTTTGCCATGGTAGAGGATCTGAGGGACTTCAGAAGAAGCAAATACTGCGGAGAGGTTACGGAAGAGGACATAGGTAGAGAGCTTAATCTGTGCGGTTGGGTTCACAGGATAAGGAACCATGGCGGAGTGATCTTTATAGACCTGAGGGACAGGGAAGGCATAGTTCAGGTTGTCGTAGAGGAAAAAGACAGCCCCGAGGTTTACGAAAAAGCGGACAGGCTCAAACCCGAGTGGGTTATAGGCGTCAGGGGTAAGGTAAGGAGGAGGCCCGAGGGAACGGAAAACCCCAAACTCAAGACGGGACAGGTTGAGGTTGTAGCACAGGAGATAAGGGTCTTCAACTCTTCCGATGTTCCTCCCTTTCCCATAGAGGAAGAAACCCACGTTTCAGAGGAACTTAAGCTCAAATACAGATACATAGACCTGCGCAGGGAGTCCATGAAAGAAAACCTCCTGTTCCGCCACAGGTTCTACCAGACAACCAGAAGATTCTTTGAAGAGGAAGGTTTCGTAGAGATAGAAACACCTTTCCTGACCAAATCCACGCCCGAAGGGGCAAGGGACTTTATCGTCCCCTCAAGGCTTCATCCGGGTAAATTCTACGCACTCCCTCAGTCCCCCCAGCTCTTTAAACAGATACTGATGGTGGCGGGCTTTGACAAATACTTTCAGATAGTAAAGTGCTTCCGTGACGAGGACCTAAGGGCAGACAGACAACCCGAGTTCACCCAGATAGATTATGAGATGTCCTTTGTGGGCGAAGAGGAAGTTATGGACATAGCGGAGAGGCTCATAGAGAGGCTCTTTAAAGAGCTTCTGGGCGTGAAGCTTAAGAGACCCTTTGACAGGATATCTTACCGGCAAGCCCTTGAGAGGTTTGGAACCGACAAACCCGATAGACGCTTCGGTCTTGAGCTTGTGGATCTTTCCGACATCTTCAAGGAAACTCAATTCAGGGTATTCAGGGAAGCCCTTGAGAAAGGAGGGGCAGTTAAAGCGATAAACTTTAAGGGAGGAAACCTCTCCAGAAAGGAGATAGACGATCTTACCAAGTTTGTTCAAAAGCTCGGAGCCAAGGGGCTCGCTTGGATAAAAGTGGAAAGGGACAAACTCACCTCCCCTATAGTCAAATTCTTTTCAGAGGAAGAGACTAAAAAGCTCTTAGAGAGAATGGAGGCACGAGAAGGAGACGTTATTTTCTTCTCTGCGGACACCAAGGAGATGGTTTACAAGATCCTTGGACACCTGAGGCTTCACCTTGCCCAAACCTACGACCTCGTGGAAAAGGACAAATGGGATGTCCTTTGGGTTGTGGACTTTCCCTTGATGGAGTGGGACGATGAGGAGGGGAGGTTTGTGTCTCTCCACCATCCCTTTACCGCTCCTGTAGAGGAGGACATTCCCAAACTGGAGGAGGCTCTTAAAACCGATGACCTTGAGAGGAAGAAAGAGCTTATCCACTCGGTCAGGGCAAGGGCTTACGACTTGGTGATAAACGGCGAAGAGGTAGGAGGAGGATCAATACGTATCCACAGAACGGATCTGCAGGAGCTTGTCTTTAAGCTCCTCGGCATCTCGGAGGAAGAGGCTCAGGAGAAGTTTGGCTTTCTCCTTGAAGCCCTCAAGTTCGGTGCCCCTCCCCACGGAGGACTTGCCTTCGGTCTTGACAGGCTCGTAGCCCTGATGAGGGGACTTGACTCAATAAGGGATGTAATAGCCTTCCCCAAGACCCAAAAGGGAATATGCATGCTCACCTCCGCCCCCGATTACGTTACCCCCAAACAGCTCAAGGAAGTTCACATAAAAGTTGTAGAATAGGTAATGAATTTTTCAAGAGCACTTTGTAAATTGATTGGAGGTTGCCCATGAAGGTGAGGATAAATGGTAAGGTTTTTGATATACCCAAGGGTGTTAGGTTTGGAGAGCTCAGCCATGAGATAGAAAAGGCGGGTATAGAGTTCGGATGCACCGATGGGCAATGTGGGGTCTGTATAGCCCGTGTTGTGAAGGGGCTGGAGTGTCTTAATGAACCTTCGGAGGAAGAGGAGGAGACCCTCTGGCGGGTAGGTGCGGTAGATGAAGAGGAAAGACTCACTTGCCAGCTGATTATAGAAGACGAGACCTGCGATGAGATAGAGATACAGACCGAGGATTGATGTTCAAGATCCTCTCTTACCAAAAGGAGGTCTTTGAAAAGGGGAAATCCAAGCCCTTGGTTATAGTTCACGGGGAAGAGGAGTATCTGAAAAAAGCCTTCCTCGGTAAGCTAAAGGAAACCTACGGTGACTCCCTAAGGGTGATCTGGGGAGACGAAGCGGAGCCTCAGCACCTTTATGAGCTTTCCCGTGAGGGAAGCATATTCTCAGCAGGTGCAGACACTGCTTTGGTTATTTTGGAGTCGGAAGTTTTTTTTAAAAAATTTTCAAGGGGAAAGAAAAAGGCGGAAGAGTTAAAGAAGAGGCTGAGAAATCTCAAAGGAGGTCACATCTTTTTCTTCTTCGGAACCAAACTGACAAATCAGGATCTTGCCAAGGAGCCTCTTAAAACCCTGTCTGCCACAGGGGATGTGGTTCTTGCAGACCGCCTGAGCCTTCAGAAGGTAAAAGACACGGTGAGGAAGAAGTTGGAAAGGGAAGGAGGTGGAATAGAGGAAAGTGCCCTTGAGCTTTTGGTAAGCATATGCCAAGGGAATCTGATGGTCCTAAAGCAGGAAGTGGAGAAACTCATTGCCTATGCGGGAAAGGAGAGGGTAACGGAAGATACCGTAAAAAGGGTTTGTTTTTACTGGGACAGCTCTTCCCTCTTTGATCTTTTGGATGCCTTCTACGGGAAGGATCCGCAAGGTGCCCTGAAGGCTTTTAGGAGCTGTGTCCTACAAGGGCTTTTACCCATCCAGATTCTCGCCTCGCTGACGGGTTACGGCGTAAAGCTTTACTTCATCAAACTTCTTCTGAAAAAGGGAGAAAAACTTGACAAAGCTATGGAAAAGGTGGGGATAAAGCACAGCTTTATGAAGCTGAAGTTCAAGAAGTTTCTGGAACTGTGGAAGGAGGAAGAGCTTAAAGACCTTCTGCAAAGACTCTACAGAACTGAGCTGAACATAAAGGCTTACTTTTCCGATCCTCAGAAGGAGCTTCGGAACCTTCTCATAAAAACCTTGCCATGAGAACGGATTACGACGTTATCGTGATAGGTGCTGGACCAGCCGGCGCCACCTGCGGTTACATCCTCGCCAAGGGGGGAGCTAAAATCCTCTTGGTAGACTTTAAAAGGGAGGTAGGTGTTCCCGTTCAGTGTGCGGAGTTCGTTCCCCTTCAGCTTAGCCACAAGTTTCCCGAATTCTTTCCCGAAGAGGCTATAGCCCAAGAGGTAAAGGATATGGTTCACTTCACACCTTGGGGCGAAGTGGTAAACATGCCTTCCGAAGGCTTCGTTCTACACAGGAACACCTTTGACCGAAATATAGCGGAGCTTGCAAAGAAGGAGGGAGCGGACTTAGAGCTTAGAACCATCTTTTTGGGATTTGAAGACGGAAGGCTCTGGTTTGAGAAAATAGATACAAGGGAGAGGTTTTCTCTGAAGGCGGACTTCGTGGTGGGTGCGGACGGACCGAGGTCAAAGGTGGCAAAGCTTACTGGGGAGCATACACAGAGCTTTCTATCCACAGCTCAGTTTACCGTTCCCCTGAAGCGCAAGCTCGGAGACCTTCTAATCTTCTTCAGGGACTACATCCCCGGCGGATATGGATGGATCTTTCCGAAAGGCGAAGTTGCCAACGTGGGCGTGGGTGTGGATCCCCACTTTGGTGTAAATGTCATGGAGAGCTTACGCAAGTTCATGGAGGAAGTGACAGCGGAAGGTT
>WFYH01000233.1 GCA_015490215.1 Aquificaceae bacterium | reverse complement strand
GCGCAGGGCTATGGCGTAGTGGGTGGGGTTTGTGATGACAACGCTTGCCTTGGGGACTTCCGCCATCATCCTGCCCCGAGCCATTTCCCTCATACGTGCCTTTATCTTCGCCTTTACCTCTGGGTGCCCTTCCAACTGTTTGAACTCTTCCTTTACCTCTTGGCGGGACATCATTATCCTTCTCTCGTATTCCCACTTCTTGTATCCGTAGTCCAACAGGGCTATGAAAAAGGCTACCACCCCGAGGATTATGACCACCTTAACGAGAAGATCAAGCAGGAAGTTCAGCCCTTCAAGAAGGGGCATACTTGCGGAGCCAACGATAAAGGAGATGCTCCCCTTGACGATAAAGAGGGCTATTCCGAACAAAAGCAGAGCCTTCAGGGAGTTCTTAGCCAGCTCAAAGAGGGTGGAGAGGGAAAACATCCTCTTAAATCCTTCTATTGGGTTGAGCCTCTCCCATTTGAACTGCAGAGGTTTAAAGGTAAAGATAAAACCGAACTGGGCTATGTGAGCGCCTATAACCACTATAAGGGTGATTATCAGGAAGGGGACGAGTATCTTGGCAACGCTCAGGAAAGAGTCCTTGAGGGTAACAAGGAAGGTGTTTTGAACCTCCAAGGGACGGAGACCAGAAACCGCAAGGATTAGATTTACAACTTCCTTGAATATGAGCGCACCTGTAAAGAATAGGACTATGGAGGAGATCAGGACGGTGAGAGAGGAGGCAATCTCAACACTTTTGGCTACGTTCCCCTCCTGTCTGAGCTTTTTCCTCCTATAGGGTGTTGCCTTTTCGGTCTTGTTTTCTTGAGCCATCTACTAATTCATTTTAGGGAGCGCAAGGTAAAAGGCAATCTCATTTATCTTTTTTGGGATTCAGGGCGCCCTTTATACTCTTTCCCATCTTAAAGACGGGAACGTAGCGCTCCTTTACAAATATCTCTGTGCCCGTTCTCGGATCTTTTACCACCCTCGGCGGTTTCTTCTTTATCTTGAAGGTTCCGAGCCCCCTTATCTCTATCTTTTCCCCTCTTGCCAAGGCTTCGGTCATAGCCTGAAAGAGGTGGTCTATCACCATCTGGCTCCTGCGCAGGGAAAGGTTCTTCCTACGGGCTATCTCCCTTATCAGATCCGATTTTTTCATTCTTTTCCTCCTCTATGTAGATAGTCCGAACACGCTTGGAACCGCCTTTAGCCTCAAGGGTTTGATTTTTCCTATCATACACTATCTCCTCCGCCTCCAGTATGTTTTTCTCCTCTTCAACCCTTGCGGATCCACGAAGGATGATAACCTCTTTAGAGAGGTCATATTCCGCATAGTCCGCCCTTGCCTTCCTCTTGGGCTCCGAAAAGCGCACCTGACCGACGGCGACTATCTTGGTAGGTTTACCCTTCTCGTTTAGAAAGACGATAACCTTGTCCGCCTTAAGAACGGACTCCCCCCTTACGAGCTTGACATTTCCCGTGTATATGATCTTATCTTTCTGGAACTCAAGCTTTTGGGCTTCCCCAGCTATGGGTTGGGCGTAGGAGAGAGTAAAAAGGAGTAAGGACAAGAGCAGAACCCTAAATTTCATGGCGGGTCCTCACTCGGGAAATTATAACCCTAAAGGGCTTAAGGTAAGCCACAAAGCCTTTTCCCTCCACATAGTTTGTCCCCTTCCACACCTGAACGGGTCCTTCACCTTTCAGCAAACCCCTTTTGAAGTCCACCTGCGCCTCTTGGGTTTTTACAAAGAGGGCTTCCCCCCTTATCTCCACATTTCCCTTCAGCCTTCCTACATTCCTAAGCCTGTCCAAGTTAATGGAATCCGCCCTGACCTTAAAGCCCTCCGCAGATACGAGGAGGACCTCCAGAAGGTATAGGTCTCTTCCCACCGACACAAGCTCTCTTCCTTGGACGCTCCACTCCTGTCCCCTTTCGCCAAAGACCTTTATCCCCACCCCCTTGGCTATTGCCTTTTCTTTGACCTCTATCTTCGCCTTTCCCTGAATGAAGTCCACGTAAGCCAGATAAACCACAGACAAGGTTACAAACAGAAGGTGCAAAAGGATAGCTTTCATCAAAGGTTTATTTTTTCAGAAGGAGGATAAGCTCCGCAACTTCCCTTACCGCTCCCTTTCCTCCTTCTCTTCTTGTAACGTAAACCGCCCTCTTTTTAACCTCTTCCACCGCATTCCTCACCGCCACGGGCAGACCTACCCTTTCTAAGATGGGTATGTCAACGATGTCGTCCCCCACGAAACCCACCTCCCTTTCCGAAAGGTTATGGGCAGAAAGTATCTTCTCAAATGCGCCTAGTTTATCAAGCTCGCCCATGTATATGTCCTCAGCCCCGAGTTCCTTCAGTCTTACCTCAAGGGCTTTACTGTTCCTGCCTGATATTATCCCCACCTTTATACCTGCGGACTGGAGGAGCTTTATGCCCATGCCGTCGTGAACGCTGAATGCCTTCAGGGTTTCCCCCTCTGCGGTGTAGTATAGCTGTCCCTCCGTGAGGACTCCATCAACGTCAAGTATCAGATACTTTAGATCCCTTACCCTTTCCTTTAGAGACATCAGCAGTTCTTGATTTTAGCCTTAAGGCAGGCTTTTTTGAGGAGGTTTGTAAACTCCTCCGCCTCTTGGAGTCCGAATATGGTCATTAGAATCTTATCCCTTTTTGGGTCATATATGTAAAAGGTAGGCGTTCCCACTGCTCTAAACCTGCGGTCAAGGTCGGGCGGTATCTCATCCACATCAATGGGAACCACCACAAAACCCTTCTCCATAAGCTCGCTCACCGAAGGTTCTATAAAGACAACCTCCTCCATATACTTACAGAAGGTGCAACCCACCTCGTAAAAGTAGACGAGAACGAGCTTGCCCTCTCTCTTGGCTACCTCCACACCCTCGGAAAAGTCGGGATACCACCTGTCACCGAAACCCACGGACAGAGCCAAAAACAGCAGGAAAGCTGCCAGCCCCTTCATGGGTATTAAATTTAGTTGTTAGAAACCAAAAGAGGTGAGCAAGAATGAAGCCTTTGGGGATAGTTTTGGGGACGCTTCAGGCGAGTCCTTTGGAGTTTTGGGTGGGTGTAGAAGAAGGTAACTACCTTCAGCTTGATGATGTGGTTATGGTGAGGTCACGGGTGGACGGCACAGACCAAGAGATAAGCTTTTACGGTATAGTGCACGAGGTAAGCAAACAACTGGAGGGAGTAGGGTCAGCCTACGAGGCGCACCTCGCTAAGGACGGGCTTTTGCCGGTAAACATCGTCTACGTGGCAAAGGTTCTCGTTACAAGGATAGAACCAGAGATCTTCATACCCCCCACACCCGGAGATCCTGTCTACAAAGCTAAGGGCAAAGACCTTGAAAAAGCCCTCTACTACGACAACATGAGGGTCAAGATACCGGCGGGTCTTTCAAGGAGCGGTGACGTGGTTTATCTGAACTACGACTTTATTAACGGAAGGGAAGGCGCCCACGTTTCCATTTCAGGTATGTCGGGAGTGGCAACCAAAACTTCCTACGCCCTTTTCCTGCTTTACTCCATCTTTCAGAAGGCCGATGATAGGAAGAGGGTAAGGGGCATCATCTTCAACGTGAAGGGCAAAGATCTCCTTTGGATAGATAAGCGCAACAAAAGGTTCAACGAAAAGTATGAAGAGGACTTCAAGAAGATGGGCTTGAAACCTCAGCCCTTTTCCGATGTAGGTTTCTATGCACCTCCGGAAAAGGAGGGAAGCATCATCCCCGCTACCGGAGACAGGCTTGAGGGAATAAAACCCTACTGCTGGAGTATGAAGGAGTTTGCAAAAGAAGGTTTGCTCAAATTTATGTTTGCGGAAGGAGAGGAGGGAACTTCCTCTTTGCACTATGTTATGGACAGGATCACGGAAAAGCTCCAACAGCTTGCCAAAAACAGCCCCGCTGATATCCTCACAGATGAAAATGGAAGGGAGATAAATTCACTCGGGGACCTCAGAAGGCTCCTGCATGAAGTGATAGAAGACAAGGAAACCAAAACGGACGAGAACAGATACAGGGAATGGTTCGGAAACGCGACCCTTGCCACCGCTTACGCCTTCCTGCGGAGGTTCCACCATGCAGAAACCCACTGTAAGCACCTTATCTACGGTCACTCCTCAAAACCGATAGACTGGGAAGGGCATCAGCTCACGGTGGTGGACATATCGGATCTCCACAGCATAGCCAAGATGTTTGTCGTGGGAGCGATCCTCAGGAGGATCTTCAAGGATAAGGAAGAGAGCGGAAACCCCTATCCTAAAATCTTCGTAGTCCTTGACGAACTAAATAAATACGCGCCTAAGGACGGGTGGAGTCCCATAAAGGACATACTTTTGGACATAGCGGAAAGGGGTAGAAGTTTGGGTGTAATACTTATAGGCGCTCAGCAGACCGCAAGCGAAATTGAAAAGAGGATCCTCGCTAACTCTGCGGTAAAGGTAACGGGAAGGCTTGACAGCTCGGAGGTCCAGAGCAAAGAGTATGAGTTCTTAACGGGTAACTTCCGCCAGAGGGCGATAATGCTCAAGAAAGGAAGTATGATTCTTTACCAGCCCGACATACCTAACCCTCTCGTGATCAACTTCCCCCTTGCCCCGTGGGCTACCAAAAAGGAGGAGGCGGAGGAGGAAGTTTATGTTCCGAAAGAGTTTGATCAGTTTTAGCTTATTTTTCCTTCTCTTCTGCCTCTCCTTCGGAAGGGTAACCAGCGTAGATTACGGAGTTTACGAAGAGAAGGTAAGGGTAGTCTTCAGGCTGAGCCAGCAAAGGGACTTTAAGGTCTTTACCTTGAGCGATCCCAGAAGGATAGTCGTTGACATCTTCGGGGAAACCTCCGTTGAAAAGCTGAAGCTCCCAAGCTTTATAAAGGCAAAGATCGGTCGCCACAGGTGGGGTATAAGGATAGTACTCCTTTATCCTGAATTTTCCTCCCTGAAATACTTTTACCTGAGAAATCCCCACAGGATAGTTTTGGACATATACAAGGAAAAGAGGGGTCTCTACGAAGAGCTTGTGGCTTTACTGAAAGAGGAAGAAAAGCAAGAAAAAGACCCGATAGCCGAGCTGATTAAAAAGGTCCTTTCCGAGCCGACAATCCACGAGGAGAGGGTAATAGTCATAGATGCGGGGCACGGAGGGAAGGACCCGGGTGCAATAGGCTACGGGGGAATAAGAGAAAAGGATGTGAACTTGGCTATAGCCCTTTTGGTTACGGAGTATCTAAAAAGGGACGGGAGGTTTAAGGTTATACTCACCCGAAAGGGCGACTACTTCGTCCCTCTTCACAAAAGGGCGGAGATAGCTCTCAGAAACAGGGCTGACCTTTTTATCAGCATACACTCGGATGCAGCACCCCGCAGGAACCCGAGGGCTAAAGGAACTCAGGTGTTCGCCCTGTCCTACCGTAGGGCTATAGAGAAAAAGTATCAGATTCTAAGGAGCAAAAGATACGCAAAGCTCGTCCTCGGAGAGGCTGCAGATATAAGATCCTCGGTGGTCAGAAGGGTTTTGGCGGATATGGCTATAGATGTCACCTTAAGGGAGAGCGTCTATTTCGCCAGAACCCTCGCCTCCGAGCTTAAGGCGGTTCTCGGAAGGGATGTTCACTTTAAGGGGATAAACAGAGCCGGCTTTGCGGTTCTAAAGACCCCCGGGATACCCTCCGTTTTGGTGGAGACAGGCTTTATAACCAACCCCGAGGAGGCGGCAAAGCTTAGAAATCCCGTCTTCCGTAGAAAGGTAGCTTGGGCTATATACAGGGCGGTAGTCAGATACTTCTACGGTGACGATTTCGGGCGCAGGCTTGTAAAATATAAGTAAGGACTTACTAAGGAGGTAAAGTCATGAGGTTTCTATTTTTCCTTGCGGCGGTGAGCTTTGCCTTTTCAAAACCCATTCTTGATACCTTTCCCGAGGTTAAAAGGTTCCCCTTTGTAACCTACAAGGAAGCATGGACCGGAACACCGGCACAGTCCAAGGAAGTCACCGTCCCCAACGTGGTGATCACTTACGGTAAGGCAGAAAGCCCTGCAGTCAAAGTTCTCTCCGCCCAGATAGCCTTTTTCCTCGGTCAATGGACCGAAGACATGGGCATAACACCCCGTATGGTTAGAAAGGGTGCTCTCCCCTCTATAGTCATGCCCCTTGATAAGGCCCTCGGAACAGACAAAAACATCATAGTCTTGGGAACCAACAACAAAATAGTGAGGGAT
>WFYH01000232.1 GCA_015490215.1 Aquificaceae bacterium | reverse complement strand
ATCATAGAGGTTTCGGAGGCAACCAACCTGTTGGCTCTGAATGCGTCCATAGAGGCGGCGAGGGCTGGAGAGATAGGAAGGGGTTTTGCGGTTGTTGCGGAAGAAGTCCGAAAACTTGCGGAGAACACTGCTCAGATAGCTAAAAGGGTAAAGGAGGTGGTAAACCACATCTCCGATGTCATAGACAAAGCGGAGGACGCTTCCAGAAAGGTTGCCAAGAAATACAGAAACATCTTTGAAAGATACAGCGAAGTGGACGGCTTTATGCATACTCTTTCTCAAAAGGTAGACGAGCAGATAGAGGTCTTCAAGGGTCTTCAAGACGAAATGGATCAGATTTCAAGGATTTCGCAGGAGAATACGAGGGAGCTTGTGGAGCTTAGGGAGAAATCAGATTTGTTCAAAGACCTGCGCTTCTACATAGATCCCATAGATCGCGAACATGAAACCCTCTTTAAGCTCCTCGGAAAGGTTTGGAAGCTGGTTTCCGAAGGAAGGCTTGAGGAAGCCAAGCGTGTGTTCTCCGAAACGCTGGTAACCTATGCTCAAACCCATCTAAAGCACGAAGAAGAGATCATGGAAAGATACGGCTATCCCAAACTCAAACAGCACACCGAAGAACACAACGCTATAGTGAAGACCCTCGGAGAGGTGGTAGCGAGGGTAAATGCAGGAGGGGAAAGGGAACTTGAAGAAGCGGTGGGTTTCGTAGTTGACTGGCTTGTGAACCACATAGGCAAGGTGGACAGGGACTATGCGGAGTTCTTCAAGGCAAGGGGGCTGGATAGGAAGATATCAGAAGAGGAGAAACCTTACACTGTAGAGGTATAAACCTGCCTACTGCAGATAACCTACCTTTATGGGCGTATAAACCCAATTTATGGGCGATTATTTTCTGATGAAATTATAATAAAATTGCCGATCAATATACGGAGAAGGAGGGGATGCGGTGAGGACGGTCGGCGAGTTAGAGGAGGTTCTATCCTTTAAAAAGTATATAGACAGCTTTTCTTTTCCGGTTATGCTTGTCAACTCCCGCTGTGACGTCTTGCTCCTCAACGATATCGCCCGTGAGAGGTTCAGCAACGGTCACGGAAAGTGCTACACCGTAGCCCACGGCTTTGACAGACCCTGCTGGGAGGTCTTAGGAAGGAACGCCTGCCCCATAAAGAGACTCGCACGGGGTGAGGAAGGATGTTCCATAAGGGAGGACAAGATACTCATAGGTGGTTCTTTGGGCAACGGACTTTATCTTGAGATGGTTTTGGACGGTGGTATTGCGGAGACTTTGGTGAACCTCAAAGATCTTGCGGAGCGGGATTCTCTCACCGGGCTTTACAACAGAAGGAAGATGGCGGAGATCTTGGACTTTGAGCTTAAAAAGGTAAAGAGATACGGCTGTGACCTTTCGGTCATATTCCTTGACATGGATAACTTCAAGGTGATCAACGATACCTTCGGACATTCCGCGGGAGATTTGGTCCTCCGAAAGGTGGGATCAATAGTTCAGGAGAACATAAGGGAAACGGACGTAGCCTGCAGATACGGAGGGGAGGAGTTCCTCGTAATTCTTCCCGAAACGGATGCGGAAGGCGCTTACAAGGTGGCGGAGAAGATAAGAAAAGCGGTGGGAAGGATCTGCGTGGACTCCTTTGGCCTGTCCCTGAGTGCGGGGGTAACCCAAGCTACTAAAGAAGATACCCTGAACACCCTCATAGAAAGAGCGGACAGAGCTATGTATATGGCGAAAAAAGCGGGGAAAAACAGAACCTGCCTTTTATAAGAAATTCTTATAGAGCTATAAGCTAAATCTCTACTGAGAAGCCTTTCTGAGTTATATCATAAAATTGAATGAGCGTTCATTTTGGAGGGGTGACCATGGAAACCTTCTGGGAAACCTTCAAAAGGCACGGGGTTAGCAGGAGGGACTTTTTAAAATTTGCGGTCACGCTCACGGGTATGATGGGTCTTGCCCCTTCCATGATCCCCGAAGTGGTCAAGGCTATGGAAACTAAGCCCAGAATTCCCGTTATATGGATACACGGTCTTGAATGTACCTGCTGTTCCGAGTCCTTTATCAGATCCGCTACCCCCTTGGCTTCGGATGTAGTCCTTTCTATGATCTCTTTGGAATACGACGATACCCTTTCAGCTGCAGCGGGCGAACCCTTAGAGGAACACAGGAAGAAGATAATAAAGGAGTATTGGGGCAACTATATACTGGCGGTGGAGGGAAACCCGCCCCTCGGTGAGGACGGGATGTATTGCATAGTTGCGGGTAAGCCTTTCCTTGAACACCTTAAAGAATCCGCCGAAGGTGCCAAAGCGGTTATAGCTTGGGGATCTTGCGCTTCTTGGGGCTGTGTGCAGGCGGCAAGACCCAATCCCACCAAGGCGGTTCCCATAGACAAGGTCATCAAAGACAAACCTATAATCAAAGTTCCCGGCTGTCCGCCCATTGCCGAAGTTATGACCGGTGTGATCATGTATATGGTCCTCTTTGATCGTATTCCTCCCTTGGACTCTCAGGGAAGACCGAAGATGTTCTACGGGAACAGAATTCACGACACCTGCTACAGGAGGGCTTTCTTCAACGCAGGGCAGTTTGTGGAGAGGTTTGACGACGAGGGTGCCAAAAAGGGTTGGTGCCTCTACAAGGTAGGTTGCAGAGGACCGACAACCTACAACCAGTGCGGTAGCATGAGATGGTATAACGGACTTTCCTACCCTATCCAGTCGGGACACGGGTGTATAGGTTGTTCGGAAAAGGACTTTTGGGACAACGGACCTTTCTACGAGAGGCTCACCAACATACCCGTGCCCAAACAGGAAGCCAACGCCGATAAGGTAGGCGCCACCGTTGCCCTTGCAGCCCTCGGAGGGGCTATAGTTCACGGTATAGCCTCCAAGCTCAGAAACGCCGGCGGGAAAGACTAAGGAGGTGTGAAGGATGAAGAGGGTAGTAGTTGATCCCGTAACGAGGATAGAGGGACACCTGAGGATTGAGATAATCGTAGACGAAGAGACTGGTAAGGTAAAGGATGCGGTCTCTGCGGGAACCATGTGGAGGGGGATAGAGCTTATCCTTAAAGGGAGAGACCCCAGAGACGCTTGGGCGTTTACCCAGAGGATATGCGGGGTATGCACCTCAATACACGCTTACGCTTCCGTCAGATGCGTGGAGGACGCCTTGGGCATAAAGATCCCCAAAAACGCCAACTACATAAGGAACATAATGTATGGTAGCCTTCAGGTTCATGATCACACGGTTCACTTCTACCACCTGCATGCCCTTGATTGGGTATCCCCCGTAGAGGCTCTGAAGGCTGACCCGAAAGCTACTGCAGAACTTCAGAACAAGCTCCTTGAGAAATACGGAGCTATAGCGGACCTCATGCCCGACTTTTTGGGACGTAGAGCTTATCCGAGGAAATTTCCCAAAGCCACCCCCGGATATTACAAAGCCTTCCAAGAGAAGATAAAAAAGCTCGTAGAGAGCGGTCAGCTTGGGATCTTTGCCGCCCACTGGTGGGACCATCCCGATTATAAGATGCTTCCTCCAGAGGTTCACCTGATGGCTGTTGCCCACTACCTCAACATGCTTGATGTCCAAAGGGAGCTTTTCATACCTCAGGTGGTCTTCGGCGGAAAGAACCCTCACCCCCACTACATAGTGGGCGGGATGATGTGCTCTATCTCCCTTGACGATATGAACGCACCTATAAATGCGGAGAGGCTTGCGGTCGTTGAGGACGCAATATATACGCAGGTGGAGGCGGTAAACCTCTTCTACCTTATAGATCTCTTGGCTATAGGTCACATCTACGTTCAAAAGGGTTGGACCTACGGGGGCGGTCTCGCCAAGAGAAGGGTTATGGGCTACGGAGAGTTCCCCGACGAGCCTTACGAAGACATAAAGGGTGGCGACTACCACAACAAGATCCTTTACCATTCAAACGGTGTGGTTGAAGACTTCGCCGAGGGTGTGGACAGAGCCAAATACTACCCGATGGTGGGTAAAGACTTTACCGATCCCGAGGTAATTCAGGAATACGTTGCCCACTCTTGGTATAAGTATCCCGACGAGAGCAAGGGGCTGCACCCTTGGGAAGGTATAACCGAACCCTACTACACGGGTCCAAAGGAGGGAACCAAAACCCACTGGAAGTATCTTGACGAAAAGGGTAAATACTCTTGGCTGAAAGCACCCCGCTGGAGAGGAAAACCCTGTGAAGTGGGTCCCTTGGCAAGATACATAGTTACCTACACAGCGGTGAAGCAGGGACATATAAAACCCTCTTGGATAGACGAGATGATAGTAAGGCAGATAGATACCGTCTCGGAGATGCTGGGACTGCCTCCCCACGTGTGGCTTCCCACCACAGTGGGCAGAACCGCCGCCAGAGGGCTTGAGGCTCAGGTAGGAGCCGCAGCGAACCTCTACTTTATGAAAAAGCTCTACGAGAACATAAAGGCAGGGGACACCGCCGTTGCCAACACGGAAAAGTGGGATCCCGAAAGTTGGCCCAAGGAAGCCAAAGGTGTGGGCATTACCGAGGCGCCAAGGGGTGCCCTCGGTCACTGGATAGTGATAAAGAACGGGAAGATAGAAAACTACCAATGTGTTGTGCCCACCACTTGGAACGGATCTCCCAGAGATCCTATGGGACAGCAGGGAGCCTTTGAGGAGTGCATGAAGGACACGGTGGTAAAGGTTCCCGAAAAGCCCGTAGAGATACTCAGAGGTATCCACTCCTTTGACCCCTGTTTGGCTTGCTCAACCCACCTTTACGACACGCAGGGAAGAGAGATAGTTAAGGTCAAGGTTCAAGGTGCGACTCCCGTTTGCGGATAAAGGAGGAAAGCCATGAAGATTGAAGAGGCAAAGAGGATCTACATCTTCAGCCCGGCTTTGAGAATATGGCACTGGATAAATTTCCTAACTATATTGGTTCTGTTCGCAACCGGTCTGTATATAGGTAACCCCTTCTTCTGGGGACCTACGGGGATAGAGGCTACCTACGCCTACGAGGAAGGGCTGACCATGGGATTTATAAGAAAGCTCCACTTCTTGGCGGGTTACGTGCTTCTGGGAAGCTTCATCTTCAGGGTTCTTATTTCTCTTTTCAGTAAAAGGGACAGGCTCGTTCTTCCCACCTTCTGGAGAAGGGAATACTGGACAGGGTTGAAGGAGATAACCCTAAAATACCTCTTCGTGCTCAGGGACGATGAGGGGCACGAATACATAAGGAACTCCTGCGCAAGGACAGTCTACCCTCTCGTTTATCTGGCGATCCTTTTCATGATAGTTACGGGCTTCGGAATGTATGGACTTTCAAATCCGGACGGCTTTTGGGCTACCCTCTTCGGTTGGGTGGTGTGGCTTTTGGGCGGTGAGTTTCCCACCCACATGTGGCACCATTGGGTAGCATGGCTCATAATCATATTTGCCATACTTCACGTTTACTTCGTCATAAGGGAGGAGATCATAAAGAAGAACGGAGAGCTTTCCTCCATGATAAACGGCTACAAGTTCTTCAAGAAGGAACCCGTAGACCTTAAGGACATAAAGGATGGGTAAAACGGTTATCCTCGGTGTGGGCAACGTCCTTCTCAGGGATGAGGGACTCGGCGTAAGGGCTTTGGAACTGCTTAGGGAAAACTACGAGTTTCCCGAAGAGGTTGAACTTCTGGACGGGGGAACCCTCGGGATGGATCTCCTTTACTACCTTGAGGGGACGGAGAGGTTGATAATCTTGGATGCGGTTTCGGGCGGAGGTCCTCCGGGGACCCTTTACAGGTTCACCGACGAAGAGGTAAAAGCCTACTTCAGGAGGAAGGTCTCAGCCCACGAGATAGGTATTCAGGAGGTTCTGGCGCTTTTGGATCTTCTGGAAAAACCTGTAAAAAGGGTTGTCGTCCTCGGAATTGAACCCAAAGACTTGGACATAGGAACGGACCTAAGCCCCGAGGTGGAAGGCTCCCTCGGGGATCTGATAAAGGCTACCTTAGAGCTGCTCAGGGAGTGGGGGCTGGAGGTAAAACCCAAGAAGGAGGTTGTGCTATGAAAAAGGTTTTGGGACTTCTGGGAAGCTCCCTTGGTCTTTCCTTTGCCCACATAAAGCCCGTTCCCCACGAGCATATAGGTTTTCTGCATCCCGAGGATATACTCCTTGTGGGTGTAGCAATCGCCCTTGCAGGTGGTGCCCTATTCTTAGGGTTTAAGCTCTCAAAAAAAAGGGCTTAAGCCCATGCTTATGAATGCGGTTCCCATACTGCAAGAGGTTCTGCACGCCCTGAAGGAGTTTTTAGAAACGGGAAAAGAACACGTAATCTATGTGAACAAGATGCCCATCACTCCCGAGGACAGGGAGGCGATCCTTGACGTTCTCGGCAGGGGACAGGTGAGGATAACTTATAGCTCCAAAACCCAACCGGCGGAGTGGTGGGAGACGGGCATTTACGGTGTTTGGGTGGGCGTCTTCTACAACAGGGACAAAAAGCCCGTCCTTGAGACCATAGAGATAACCGATTTTCCCCGCCTTGCCGCCGCCCAGAGGGAGGACATAGAGGAGTCTTTAAGGGTCCTTGAAGAGAGAATAAGGGTTCTTACCTCCTCCGAGGAACGGTCTTAAAATTTTCCCAAAGTTCTATGCTTAAAGGTATAGATATAGGCGGGTCTTTTATCAAGGTCCTGTGGGAGGACGGAACAAAGGAAAAGCACTATATAAAAGACATCAAAGGCGACAGGAGAAAACTTTTGGAAAAGATAAAGGAGGTAGCCCTGTCGGGAAACCCCGAAGCGGTTGGGGTTGCTGTGGCGGGTTTTACCTCTGTAGACGGAACCGTAACTACCTCTCCCAACCTGCCACAGCTTAACGGAGTGAACATAGAGGAGCTGTTGAGGGGAGTAAAGGTAAAGGTGGGTAACGATGTCACCCTCGGAGCTTTTGGTGAGTGGTTCTTTGACCACAGGGAGGCAAAGGTTCTCGCCCTCGTATCTGTAGGAACGGGGCTGGGTAGCGGTTTGGTTGTAGAGGGTAAGCCCTTCTTCGGAGCCTGCGGGAGCGCCATGGAGTTCGGTCACCACATAATTTCCGAAGGGGGGTGGCTTTGCAACTGCGGTAGAAAGGGATGTTGGGAAGCTTACTGCTCCTCTTACGGGCTTGAGAGGGCTTACGAAACCATAACATCGCAAAAGTTAAGGGACTATCAAATAGTGGAGCTGGCAAAGAAAGGTTCAAGGGAAGCCCTCAGCGCTGTGGAGATGTTCAAAGAAAAACTTGTCCTCGGGCTTGTAAACCTACTTCACATTTTAAACCCCGAGGTGGTGGTCCTGGGCGGAGGTCTTATAGAAGGGCTTAAACCTTTGTTAGGAGACTTAGAAAAACGGGTTCGCTCCCTTGCGGAACCCCTGCCCGCCTCCTGCTTCAGACTCCATTTTTCCAGCGCAGGGGAGTTTTTATCCGCAAGGGGTGCCCTCGCTTACCTTATGGCGGATTAGCCCGCTATCTCCATAACGACCCTTCCGCTCTTGGGATCTATACCGACGAGCTTCTCTTTTTCATAGTCGTATCTCACATAAGCCCACTCCATCCACTTGGCGTGCAGGAGTTTCACAATTATCAGGCAAAGGACTGCTATAGTTCCGAAAAAGGCAAAGGCTAAGTTGTAAGCTCCCGTTGCCTCAAAGACTATCCCGTTTACCGTGGGAAGGTAGAACCCTCCTATCCCTCCCGCAGCGCCGATTATTCCGGTCATAAGACCCGTCTGGTAGGGCCAACGGTGGGGGACCAGCTGAAAGATCGCTCCGTTCCCAAGCCCGTAAAAGATGTAAAGGGCTAAAAACATTAAAATCCCCAAGATCAGCGGCGGGCTGAAGACGGCAAAGAGGAAGTTTATAAGGGCTATCCCACCGAGAAAGTAAATGAGCGCTGTTGCCCCGCTTACCTTGTCCGCTATGTGCCCTCCTAAAGGTCTTATCATGGCTCCCGTGAAGGCAAAAAGGGACATCAAAGCTCCCGCCTCAACCTTTGATATTCCGTAGACGTCCCTCAAAAGCATGGCGATGTATGAGGACATTCCCACAAAACCGCCGAAGGTTATAGAGTAAGCGAGCATGAGAACCCATGTGTCCCTTTCAAGGAAGACCTTCTTAAAGGCAAGGGGCATGAGGGCTATGGCAAAGGCGGAGCCAAGTATAGGGATCAAAAGCTTCCCTGCGTTTCCCGTGATACCGAACCAGCCCTTTTGAAAGCCGAGGGCAAGGATCACCATGAAGGCTACGGTTGCAAAGAAGGCAAGAACAGGATAAACCTTGTTTCCTTCGTTCTTTTTGGTCTTATCACTTGCCCAGAGGACTACAAACACTAAAGCTATCAAAAGAAGGATTCCCGAAAGGACAAAGGTATGCTCCCAGCCTATAGCCCTCGCTATCGGGGGAAAGAGAATCCCGTCCAGAACCGCCCCTATGTTTCCCGCCGCTGCAAGCCCCAAGACGAGACCCTGCACCTCCTTGGGGTAGTTGCTTCCAGCCATAGGGAGCGCTATAGCAAAACTCGCTCCCGCAACACCGAGAAAAACCCCCATCCAAAGGAGGTCATCGTAACTCACCTTGTAACCCGTGAGGATCATGTAAAGGTGGGGAACTAAAGAAAGAGCTATCCCCAAGAGGGCTATGTATTTCCCGTTTATGTATTGGAACATATGCCCGAAGTTGAGCCTGAAGATCGCTGCGGAGATTACTGGTATTGCTACCATAAAACCTTTTTGAGCGCCAGATAGGTTGAAAGCTTCCGCTATGAAGGGTCCCAAAGCCCCTAGTAGAAGCCATATACTGAAGGAGTGATCAAAGTAGATAAAGCTGGCAAAGAGGGCTTTGGGGTTTCCCTTTTTTACAGCGGCAACGATTTCGCTTAGAATCCTCACAGACCTTCCTCCTTGGTCCTTATTGTCCAGACCTTGGAGAGGTTACAGACAAAAATCTTCCCGTCTCCGTAAGCACCCGTGTGTGCGGATTTTGTAATCGTAGCTACAACTTTGTCAACATCTTCATCTTTGACAGCAATCATGATCATCGTCTTTGCAAGTTCGTCGTAAGCGGTCTCTCCCACAACCACACCGCCTTCCTTTCCCCTTCCTACCACGTCCCACATGGTCATAGCCTTAAAACCTTTCTTCTCAAGGGCTTTGGCAACATCGTAAACCTTTTCAGGTCTTATAACGGCCTTTATGAGCTTCATATCACTTACCTCCTCCGAGAAAAGAAAGATTTTCCCGTCTCCATAGGCACCTGTATAGGTGCGATCTAAGATAAGGTCAATTACCTTCTGAACTTTCCCTTCTTCGGGAAATATGGCAAAGGCTCTCTTGGGAAGGAAGGGCATAAGGACCTTTTCCCTAATAAGCCCTTTATACCTTAGTCCTCCTTCCTTGCCCCTTCCTTTCACCGCCCAAGAAACGAAGGGAATTCCCTCGTCAAGGAGAGCTTTCCTCAGGTCATAGGACTTTTCCTTCCTGACAACAGCTAAAATCTCCGCCATACCGAAAAGGTTTTTAGCAAGTAGTGTGCCAAAGGAAAATATTCAACCATTTCCTAAATCAGCTGTTAGTTAAAGGTCTAGGACAGGAGGTAACTATCATCTTTGAAGCAGCAGGGTCCTTGGGAATTTTTATGGTCCAGATCAAAAAAGGATTGACAGCATTGTGTGGGTTCCAAAGGATTTTGGAATTTTCCCGGTGGAGTGAAAGGATTTACTGTGATCATCTCCAATACTCATCAAAGGCTATCCAAGTTCTCGGAATTATATACCTCAGATTGTCCCACTTTTTCATAAACTTTCTCCTTTTTTCTGCCGCACGGTTAAGGGTAGGTCCGAAGATCTCTAAGGCTTCCTCTTCATACTCCTGTGGGTCACCTTCCAAAAGCGATTGAGCTGCCATGTATCCCGTCAGAACCGCATTGGCTATTCCCCCTCCCGTTATAGGATGACAAAAGCCTCCCGCATCACCCACAAGGAGAACTCCACTTCTGAGAGGCTTCTTTACTCCCTCTGCCGGGATCCACCCACCTGTTCTCTTCACTATTTTGCTTTCAACGAAACCCTCCGCTGTCACTTCCTCCACGAACTTGCGTAAGCTCTCCATGACATTTACGCCAAAGTGGGGATCCACACCCACGCCCACGTTGGCAACCTCGCCTTTCGGAAAGATCCATCCATATCCGCCGGGGATGTAGTCCCTGAAGAAGATGAGAAGATCTCCGAGCTTGCGCTTCAGGGGAACGGTAAACTGGGCTGTGGATAGAAAGCTCTGTGTATGCTCCCCGGAAAGCTTTGCTACCTTTGACCTCGGTCCGTCCGCACCCACCACGAAGTCCGCCTTCAGAGAAAACCTCTCCCTTGTGTCTATTTTCTCAAACCAGAGCCTTCCGTCTTCAAATCCCAAAAAGATAGTTCTAAGCTCTAAGTCCGCTCCCTCCTTCTTTGCAAGCTCCGCTATATTTCGGTCAAAGGTGTTCCTGTGTAGAACGAAGCCCTCAGAAGGCATGTTTACCACTTCGCCCCAAGGTGTGAAGTGAACCATATCCTTTACCTCTTGGGCTATAGCCTCTTCGGGAAAGAATTCGGGAAACTTGTGGCTAAGCTGAAGGGGAACGAACTCCGCACACT
>WFYH01000231.1 GCA_015490215.1 Aquificaceae bacterium | reverse complement strand
ATGTAGGAGATGATGGACGTTTTCACAGAGATAGAAAAAAGGTAGTAATATTCTATAAACCTTTCCCTAAAGATAAACCTTATAATTACATAAGTAATTTGGATGGACTCATTGATTACTTCAAGGACAATGAAGATATCAAGAAACAAATACTTCAAGAAATTAAAAACATAGATTTGGAAAGAGTCCCTCAGGATTATAGAAAGTTGCTTGGAAAGCTTATAGAGGAATTCACATAATCATGTGGTGGCTAAATATTGTAGTAGTATTGCTTGTTTTAACCACAAAAATATCCCACGGTATAGTTTTTGAAAAACCGTTAAGAGCTGAAGAAGTTAAACAGATTATTCTGACGAAAGATTTCGTATTAAGCGTACTTACTAAGGAGAAACTTAGTTACGAAGAAGCTTTAAGGCTATATAAAAAAAAGAAAGCCCAACAGATTAAAGGTCTTATGTCCCTTCTTAAAGAATACAAGCTGAGGAAGCAGGAAGCAAAAATAGAACTGGATAGATTGAAATATCTGATATCCGCTTATGAAATACCAGAATCTGCAAACTTGTCAGATATTGAAGATATATTACTCAACAGAGTTTTTAAGAAACATCAAGACTTTAACATACAGGTTCCTGTAATATCAGGCGTTGAGGCAGAATACGGATACGAAGAAGAGGCTTACAGAAAGATGGATACGTTAAACAAAGTAAACCTAATAGAAAATCTCTCCCAGAGCCTTGTAAATCTTAGGGAAAACTTTGGAAAAACCTTCGGAAGCTACATAAGGATAGAAAAGTTTGGAAGTATTGATGTATTGGAAGCCCCTAAGCCTTGCTATGAGTATACAAAATCAGAGGTAAGAATAGTGACTATGAAAGTCTATCTGTTTTTTCCCTTTAAACGGCCAGACCACGGTCACTCTGGAGATTTACCTCTTAGTATAAGTGAAGTTCATGAGAATTACAGTTATTCTTATATCATTCCAGAAGGATACGAAGATATAAGTAGCTTTCTCAAATCTTATATACAAGACGGAGTGGTTTTTGGAAAATGCTTAGAAAGATTCTTTGAGGTATTTGGTATGGTTCATTCTCCTCTTGTAGAGCAAAAAAGGAAGCTCTTGAAAAAACAAAATGAAATATTAGGGGAGTATATGAGGATAAGGGATGAAATGTTTAGCTTCTTAAGAAAGTGTGAAAAATGTAAGACTGTCAAGGATCTCGTTAAATTCTTTGAGGAAAGATATAACAACCTATCTCAGGCAGGAATTATAAGATCATATGTAACAAAACACGAAAGAGAACCTGTAAATTTGAGGAGGGAGATCAAAAATATGCTTGAGGAAAGCATTTCCGAGCTTACGGAAAATCTTAAAGCAGACTATATGAAACTTTCTGAAGAGCTTAAAAACCTTACTGATTTTAAGGCTACCTCCGAGCAAGTAACTCTTGAACCTTTTGTTAAGTCTATAGAAGTTTATCCTTTTGTCAAAGGTAATAAGTTCGGGATTGTAGTTGAATATGGTATAATCCTAAAGGAGAGTGTAAAACACGATAAAAAAGAGCTTGCGAGTGTAAAGATAATAAACTTTAAAGATATAGAAATAGCTTTTATAAGAGTAAAGCTAAAAAACGGGACAGAATTATGGGTATCTCAAGTAGAACTACCCATGAAGTTAGTAAAAAGTATTCTGGGAGACTCTGTTTTTGAACAGAATTGTTTAAGTAAGCTTTCATTAAACGAAAACCTTGATGACTATCCAGCCATATGCATAAAGGAAAAGCATATAAGAAAGCTTATAGCAAAACTAAATAGTATCATTAGAATGTCTCTAAAGAGCTTTTACCTAAGACTTCCTACCTGTGATGAGATGGAAATGCTAATATTCTCTGGTCTTGATGAAAAAGGGGAATGCATGTGTTTAAGCAGACGCTGTAAGCCCATTGTAAATACTTCCTACATGGTAAAGGTCAATGAAGGTGAATTAAATGCTATAGGTTTGTATAATCTCTGTGGGAACGTTTCGGAAGTGTGCGAAGAAGAAGGTTTTTTAAAAGCTATAGGAGGTAACTTCGGTTTTGTTAAAGATGCCTACCAAATACCCCTAAAATGGTATTATGAACCCCAACCCTATTATGGCATAAGACCTATTTTGGAGGTAGAAGAATGAAAAAGATAGGAATTGTAGCACTTCTTAGCTCCTCTTTAGCTTTCGGAGACATTTTTATTGACCCCCCTTTTATAAGAGCTAAAGGCATGGCTGAAGCTGTTACTGCAGTAGGTGGTGATATATCCGCCCTTTACTACAACCCTGCAGCTTTGGTTAACTTTTCTATTACTCAAGGTAAACCCATAAGTTTTTTCTCCGCTGACTATAGCCTTAATGAATATATATCGTTTGTAGATAAAAACGACCTTAAAGAAAATGGATATGGAGCACAAGTTGGGGTAGGCTACTCCCACTCTTCCTTCGGTGCGGGAGTAGCGTATTACACCCTCTCCCAAGTTAATTACAGATGCGATGCAAATTCTATTGGCTCTTATTGCACGCAGAGGATATATATGCTACACGGTGGTTTTGGTTTTAAGCTTTTTAAAGTGAAAGCTACTGGAACTGGTTTTGCTGTAGGCACCTCAGTATTTTGGGCACCTTCTCAGTATGACGAATATTTCTATAATAGTTTTGCAGGGGGTTACGAAAAAGCAAATAGCGATCTACCCCTAGATGGTGGGTTTGGTTTTTCAGTAGGTGCGCTTTTAAGACTTTTTGAAACAAATTTCGGTGCTATAGACTTAGGGGCTTCTTTCAGGTCAAAAGCGGATATCTATGAAGAATCTGGAGGCACAAAAAAGCAAAACTTTCTGGATGTCCCCAAAGCTCAATATGTAGGAGCATCTATAAAAACTTTCCTGCCAATAGGTGCACTAATAGTTTCCTATGATAGGCAAACACACTTTTACTCAGAAAACGATATTAAGTGGCCTGATATAACAAGGCAAGCTTTAGGCGTTGAACTTGCTACCCCTCGCGTAGTGCTTCGGGGGGGACTATACAGAGATGATTATACAAAATCTAGATATGACTATGAAACTACAGGATACACAGGCGGTATCACAATAAAGATAGGAAAGCTTCTTCTATCTGGTGCAGTTGATAAAAAGAGCACAGACTTTATAACTCAGAGAGGAACAAGGACTGTCGATCAGGTAGCTTACTATATAGGTATAGACTTTCAATTTTGAAAATGAAGTTTGCAATAAAAGTGCTCTGCTTACTTGCTACCTGCTGGGTAGCTTATGGAAATTGTAAACCTATGGATTCAGAGAGGAACAAGGTAAAAGCTACCGAGCTTTATAAAGAAGCTAAGAAACTCTATGCAGAAAATAAATACAAGCAATCATATTGGAAGTTAAAAGAAGCCCTTAAATACTATGATACAGATAAAGATTATGTGGAAATAAAATATAGATGCTTTCACTTCGTTCCCGGTGCTTTTGTCCCTATAAAGAGATCATATGAGACTATAAAAAGAGCTGAATATAATGTGAACGAACTTATAAGAGAGATAAAGGAAAGATATTATCCAAAGCTTAGAGTGGCTGTGTTCATTTCCAACTACTTTATTCGGATAGTGGTAAGAAATACCGGAAACGAAAGAGATACATTGCCTGCAGATGGAGTAAAAGTAGTGGTATTAGATGTATTTGGGAAAAGTAGAGAAGATAAGCTTGGAGATATAGAAGCGGGAAAAGAAAAAAGCAGTACATTTCCTTATATACCTATCAAGAGAGTTTTAGTTAAAGAAAGATATTCCTTCAATCCATTAGCGATTGAAATAGAATAAACAAGAGGAACATAATAGGCAAAACTTACCGCACCTCGGATTATATTAGAAGCTATGAAGGTTCTGAAAAAACTGTTAATAGGAATTTTGCCCCTTGGTAGTATTACCCTTTCGGGAGAGAGGGGCTTTACACAAGAGGATAGGGAAAGGTTCTTCCACCTTGAGGTCATCCTATCTACACGTATATTCACTACGTTGGCGGCGAATGTGATAGGTTTTGCCGATTGGGACAGGAGGACTATAATCAAGAAAGCAAAGGAAGAAACCGTTAAGTATCTTTAAAGGGAAAGGTGATGATAGTAAAGGTTCGTAGGTTCAAAGAGGGCAGGTTTGTAACCGATCAATACCAACTTGATATAAGGATGCCTCTCACCGTTTTGGAGATCCTCTATAGGATAAGAGAAGAGCACGATCCGACCCTTTCCTTTAGGGTAATGTGTAGGGCGTCCGTGTGCGGAACGTGCGGAGTTAAGGTAAATGGCAAACCCGTCCTTGCCTGTAATACAAGGGTTGACGGGGAAGAAGAGATACTGATAGAACCCCTGCAGGAGGTGGGAGTACTTAAGGACCTTGTGGTTGACCAAGAGCATTTACCTCAGATATTGAAAAGGCACCGTTTGTGGTTGGTTCCCAGCGATGAGGCAATTTCCGTATCCAAGGAAACCCTATTCAAAACCGCCAAGGCTTGGGACTGTATAGCCTGTGATATCTGCAATGCAGTTTGCCCTCCTCTTCAGGAAGGCAGGGAATTCGGAGGACCCATGGCTTTCACACGTGCCTACAGGATAACGGAAGACCCGAGGGATACTCTGGCTGAAGGGAGGCTTGAGGACCTTCTTAATATGAACCCCCGCCAGTGTGTGCACTGCAGCAACTGCAACCTTTTTTGCCCCAAAGGGTGTATGCCCGAGAGGTGGATAAACCTGATTGAAACCAAGCTTGTAGGCGCGGGGCTTCTAAGCAAAAAGGAAGAAGACTTCGGCTTTCTGGGCTTTTGAATGATATGCCTAATCCGATAGTGGTTTTCGGTCTTTCTGGAACGGGAAAGTCCTTTGTGGCAAGGCTCATCAGCGAGAAGTTTGGCTATAGATGGCTTAGGAGCGACGAAATAAGGAAGGAGCTTGCGGGGATTAAACCTTCCCAGAGTGCGAAAGCTCCCTTCGGAGAGGGTATCTACACCCAAGATATGACAGAGAGGGTTTATAGGGAAATGATAAACAGGGCTAAAGAGCTTGTGCGCAGTGGGGAAAAGGTTGTCCTTGATGCAACATTTCTGAAAAGGTGGCAAAGGGATCTTGTAAAAAAGAACTTTGAAAAACCCTTATTCATCCTTGTAACCGCAAGCGATGATGCGGTGAGGAAGAGGTTAGAGAAGCGTGTGGACGTTTCGGATGCGGATTTTAGCGTTTATCTAAAGCAGAAAGAGGTTTTTGAACCACCAGAAGAGGTAAGCTACGTTGAACTCAACACCGAGCGACCCTCCGAAGAGGTGCTTTCAATCCTGAAGGATCTGATCAAGGATTAGATCGGCGGAGTTAGGGACATAGAACTTGTGTATGTTCTCCCCCATGGATTTTCTATCGGCGAGGGCTTTTTCCACGAGGCGGGTAACCTCCTCGGGCGAGGCATCTTCCTGACGGATCACAAAGGCTCCGCCGAGGTCTTCTATCTCCTTTGCGTTGTAAAACTGGTGGTCACCTGCTGCATAGGGGTAAGGGATAAAAACCGAAGGAACCTTAAAGAAGGAAAGTTCCGTTATCGTTGAAGCACCTGCCCTGCAGACCGCTACATCTGCGCAGGAGTAAACTATCCCCATATCCGTCCTGAAAGGGAAAACCCTAAATCCTCTCAGACCCTCCGCAAGCTTGACAACCCTTTCGTAATCCTTCTTCCCAGAAAGGAGAAGAACCTGAAAGCCCGTCCTCTTGGCAAAGTCAACTGCCAAGGTGTTTATAAATTTTGCCCCCTGACTTCCTCCCAAAAACAGGATAACGGGTTTTTTAGGATCAAAGCCGAAAACCTCTTTAGCACCCTCCTTAGTTATCTTCGTTTTCACCAACTCGCTCCTTACGGGAAGCCCTACCCTTTCAACGAACTCCCCCTTAAAAAACTTTCTGGTGTATTCAAAGGTTATGAAGGTCCTCTTGGCAAAAAGGATAAAGGACCTGTTTGTGGCGCTGGGAACAGAGTTTTGTTCGTGGATGTAAAGCTTTTTGAATTTGATCAATGTGCACAAGCCTGCGGGCACGCTCGGATAACCGCCCATAATTAGCGTCCTAAAATCCTTGTCCATCTGGGGAAGAAGCTCAAATACACCTGATAGAATTCCCTTGAAGGCTTTTATCTTTGCCAGCGGAGATACACCCCTCACAGGGGAGGTTCTTAGGAAAACTTTTTTTTCGGGTATGTCCTTTTCCAAAGCCTTTTCTATTCCCCTCTCTGTGCCTACATAAAGGGTTTCTACTTCTCTGTCTCTGGCTTTCCTGAGGATTTCAAGGGCGGGAAAGAAGTGACCGCCTGTTCCACCTCCTGAAACTACGAGCCTCATGAACCCTTCAAATATTAACACAAAGAAGGTAAAATTAACCAATAGCCGGAGTGGCGGAACTGGCAGACGCGGGGGATTCAAAATCCTCTGCCCGCAAGGGCGTGCGGGTTCGACTCCCGCCTCCGGCATATTTAAAGAATGGAGCTTCTCCTGCTTTCCCTATATACAGGCAGTCTCTTCTTCTTAGTGTCGGTTGTGGCACCTGTTTTGCTCAGAACCCCCGAGCACAAAAACTTAGCGGGACATTTTTACGGAAGGATTCTTTTTCGCTTTTACAAGATTGCCTTTCCGCTTCTTGTGTTGTATCTTATATTGGGCAAAGCATGGGAAGGGCTGGTGTTACTGTTAGGGCTTTCGGTAAACTTGGGGTTGTCCCTTTCCCTGAGAAGATATAAGAGGATGCTGGGCAACATAGAAAACTACTCCTACAATTCTCCTCAGAGGACCAAGTTTCGCAGGATGTCCTACCTGTCCACGGCTCTGTTTGTATTCAACCTTCTGCTTGCTTTGACAATCCTATGGAGGGAGGTGTGACTATGAAGTTTGCGGTTTGCCCCCATGACTCTTCAAAGAACAAGGTGGTTTGGGTAGAGTTCACCTCTTATCTTGTGAAAAAGACAGGTCTGACCTTGGAGCTTTTGAGCTGTTTTGACTTTGAGTGCTACTACAAGAGCTTTCCAGAAATAGACCTTTCCTACTCCAATCCCCTTGATGCCCTTAGGCTTGAAGAGGAAAGAGGATTTAAACCTGTGGCGGGCAATGACAACTACGACGAGGTGGTGATAGTTGCCTCCGCAGACAGCGAAGGATCTTTAGAGAACATCAACGAAAAGGACGTTCTGTGTGTTGAGAACCAGTTTGCCACCTTTTTGGGTATGAAGATACTAACCGATAAGGGTATAAGCTTTACCCCTGTTTTTAAAGGATCTTGGCAAGAGGTGCTCACGGGTATAGCCAAAGGTGAAGCGGACTACGGATTTCTATATAAGGATTTTTGGGATCAGCTGAGTGGTCTTTCAAAGAGAGGGGTTAAGGTGCTCCTTGAGAGCGATGAGCGGTTGGCTTCACACGTAATTATGATCTCTCCTGAGCTTTCCCAAGAAAAGGGGGTAATCTTAGCCGCACTTGAGGCAATGAGGGAAGACCCCGAGGGCAAAAGGATTATGGAAAATTTACGAATAAATAATTGGTATGAACTTTCTTCCCTTTCTCACATTAAAAAACTCCTTCAGGAGGTCGGATGAGTAAGATCCAAAACTACAGGGTAAACCACCAGATAAGGGCAAAAGAGGTAAGGCTAATTGATGAAAACGGCAAGCAAGTGGGGATAGTTCCGCTTAGTGAGGCGCTCCGTTTTGCGGAGGAAAAGGGTCTTGACCTCGTGGAAATAGCACCTCAGGCGAAACCTCCCGTATGCAAGGTTATGGACTACGGCAAGTTCAAATACGAACTCAAAAAGAAAGAAAGGGAGGCAAGAAAAAAACAAAGGGAACACCAAATAGAGGTAAAGGACATCCGCATGAAGGTAAGGATAGAGGAACACGACCTGCAGGTAAAGCTAAAGCACATGAGGGAGTTCTTAGAAGACGGCGACAAGGTGAGGGTAAGACTCCGCTTCAGGGGAAGGGAAAACGTCCATCCAGAACTGGGTGAGCGCCTGTTCAAAAGGATAGTGGAGGAACTTCAGGATATATCCGAGGTAGAATCTGGACCAAAAAAGGAAGGACCCTTTATGATCTTCACCTTAGCTCCCAAGAGGAAAAAGTAAAAGACTAGATAGCTGACAGAGAGGAAAGCCTAAGGTATATTTATAACTGATGGGTAAGAAAAAGGGAGAGGAGCTTAAAACGGAAAGTCTTGAGCAAGAAGTTGAGCGACTCAGAAAGAGTGTCTTAGGTATCTTTGAGCTGTTGATCCCGCCCAAGGAAGTGCGGGAGGAGATTATCAGGAACGTTTATGCTATGGAGCTTTCCTTCCTGAAGATAATAAAAACCCTCCTTGACTATCAGGTTGAAGTCCTTGAAAAGAAAACACAGCTCAAGGAACGCAAAAAACCCCAGAAGATAGAAATAGAGTGAAGAAGATAGCCCTAACGGGTAACATAGGTTGCGGAAAGTCTACGGTAGCATCCCTCTTTGAAAAGCTTGGGGCTTTTACTGTAGATGCGGATAAGCTGATCCACGGCTTTTACAGGAAGGGACATCCCGTTCACAAGAAGGTGGTAGAACTTTTCGGGGAAAGTATCTTAGACGATGCCGGCAACATAGACAGGAAGAAGCTGGCAAACATCGTATTTTCCGACGAAAGCAAACTTAGGTTGCTCGAGAAAATCACCCACAGGGAACTATACAAGGAGTTGGACAAAATTTTTTCTTCCCTTCCCGAGGATGTAGTTGTTTTGGTGGAGGCAAGCCTTCTGATAGAAAAGGGAACCTATAAGAATTACGATAAAACCATAGTTGTATATGCTCCTTATGAGGTGTGCCTTGAGCGTGCCCTCAAGAAGGGTTTTGCGGAAGAGGACTTTAAAAGAAGGTGGGAAAAACAGATGCCCATAGAGGAGAAGGTAAAATTTGCAGACTTTGTAATAGACAACTCTGGACCGCTTGAGGATACCGAAAGGCAGGTCAAAGAAGTTTACAAACTCATAAAGGAGGATCCATGAAAGTAGTGATAACCGGAGAACCCGGTGTTGGGAAAACCACGTTGGTCAGGAAGCTGGTAAAGGCTCTTAAAGACAGAGCCATAGGCTTTTGGACGGAAGAGGTAAGGGACAGAAAGACCAAAAAGAGAAAAGGTTTCAAAGTGGTTACTACCGAAGGTAAAGAAACCCTATTTGCTAGCAAAACATTCACTTCAAAACATCTTGTAGGCTCTTATGGGGTAAACGTTGCAAGGTTTGAGAGTGTGGTGCTTCCCCTTCTGGAAAAGGCTCTGTCTAAAAGAGATAAAATCCTCGTTGTGGACGAAGTGGGCAAGATGGAGCTTTTTTCAAAAAAGTTCAGGGATATCATGAGGGTCGCAGTTCACGAGCCGAGGGACATGATAGTGACTATACCCATAAGGGATGTTCATCCTCTCGTTAAAGAGATAAGGAGGCTTCCCGGAGCTGTGCTCATAGAGCTTACAAAGGGAAACAGGGAGGATATGGATAAGGAGGTCCTTCAGCTCTTTGAGTAGCTATTTTTATGGGTCTATAAGTGTTTATTATAGTTGCTTTGGCCCTAAGCTGAAATAATACTTTCCAAGACCGCCTCTGGAGGAGAAAGATGGAAACCGTAAAGGAGGTATACGAAAAGCTCTTCAGAAAGCAGTGGCCCGCATGGGTGGGCGGTATAGCTATGGGCTTTATAGTTCCCCTGATGTTCGTTTTCGGTGCGCCTTGGGGGGTTACCAACGGTATCATCGTGTGGGGTGACAACATCCTAAAGCCTATCCTTTACCCCGATGCGGAGGTTCAAAGTGCACTATGGCAGTTTACCGCCGTTATAAATTGGGCTTTCCTGCTGGGAGCCTTGATCTCAGCTCTGCTCGGCGGAGACTTCAGGATAAG
>WFYH01000230.1 GCA_015490215.1 Aquificaceae bacterium | reverse complement strand
CCGAGGGAGATAGACATAGACATCCTCCTCTTTGAGGATGAGGTGATAAACACCCCTGAGCTTACCGTCCCCCATAGATACCTTTTGGAAAGGGATTTCTTTCTAAAACCACTTTTGGACATAGACCCTTTTTTAAAAGACCCAAGAAGCGGTAAGCCTTTGAAGGACTTTTTGAAGGATAAAAATCTGGAACCTTACTGTTGTTTAGTCCTACAACCCCAACCTTATGCGGACACCTAGGTAGACCATAAGAAGGGCTAAGATAAGGTTCAAAATACCGAGCCTTTTAGCCCAAACTCTGTGAAATTCCGAGTCAAGAGCCTTTTTGCCCGCCCATAGGTCGTGGGCAAGGGAAACGACGACTATAACCGCAAAAAGAAAAAGCTTTTCAAGAATGGTTCTTCGCTCTAAACCCCCGTGGAGCAAGTAGGCGTTTGCCAATCCCGTTACAAGTAGAGCGGTCAATGTCAGGGCAGTTCCGTAAAGACTGAAGCGCTTTCCTACCTCTTGGAAGGCTTCACCCTTAAAGGGTTTGTCCTTGATGTAGGGAACCACCACGAGAGATAAAAAGATCATACCTCCAACCCAGAAGGAGGCAAAGATAAGATGCAGAAAGAGAAAAACTTCCTTTGTAAACATCCGTTAACCTATATTCTACCATAACCCCCGCCCTTGCACTCTGTGAGGAGAAAAAGTTAAAATAGAGCCTACTAATGAGTTCTTACAATCCCCAAGAGATAGAGAAAAAGTGGCAGAGAGTCTGGGAAGAGAAAGGGGTCTTTAAATCCGAGGAAGGAAAGGGAGGGAAAACCTACGTTCTTGAGATGTTCCCCTATCCCTCCGGCAGGATCCACATGGGTCACGTTAGAAACTACACCATAGGGGACGCCATAGCGAGGTTTTTAAGGAAAAAGGGTAAAAACGTCTTACACCCCATGGGTTGGGATGCCTTCGGTCTGCCTGCGGAAAACGCCGCCATAAAACACGGAGTCCACCCCGCCACGTGGACCTACGAAAACATAAGCTACATGAAAAATCAGCTCAAGGCTTTGGGCTTTTCTTACGATTGGGACAGGGAAATAGCCACTTGTGACCCCGAATACTACCGCTGGAACCAGTGGATATTCCTGAAGATGCTTGAAAAGGGGATAGCCTACAGAAAGAGCGCAACCGTCAACTGGTGTCCCCACGATCAGACGGTTCTTGCCAACGAACAGGTTATTGAAGGCAAATGTTGGAGGTGCGGAACCCCCGTTGTTCAAAAGGAGGTTCCCTCTTGGTTTTTAAAGATAACCGCCTATGCAGAAAGGCTCCTTAGCGATCTTGAAAAGCTAAAGGGCAAATGGCCCGAGAGGGTTTTGCTCCAGCAGAGAAACTGGATAGGAAGGTCAGAAGGAGCCCTTATAAAGTTTAAGGTTCAAGATATCACCGTAGAGGTTTTCACCACTAGACCCGACACCCTGTTCGGAGCCACTTTTCTGGTTTTGGCTCCCGAACACCCCTTAACCCTTGAGCTTGCAAAGGAAGGAGGCAAATTCAAAGAGGTGCAGGAGTTTGTCCAAAAGGTAAAAAGCGGTTCCACAAGGGAGAGGGCTACCGCAGAGGAAAAGGAGGGGATCTTTTTGGGAGTTTACGCTGCAAACCCGGTCAACGGAAGGGAGATACCCGTTTGGACTGCAAACTACGTGCTTTATGAATACGGAACGGGAGCCATAATGGCTGTCCCTGCCCACGACCAGAGGGACTGGGAGTTCGCCAAGAAATACGGTCTTGAGATAATCCCGGTGGTTCTGCCCAAGGAAGGTAAATGGGACTTTGAAAGAGGCGCCTATGAAGATCCGGGCGTACTCACCAACTCCGGCGATTTTTCAGGACTTGACTCGGAAAAGGCGAAGAAGGAGATAGTTAGGTTCCTTGAAGAGAAAGGCTTAGGTCAAAGGAAGATAACTTACAGACTTAGGGACTGGAACATATCAAGACAGAGATACTGGGGCACTCCCATCCCGGTGGTTTACTGTGAAAACTGCGGAATAGTTCCCGTTCCTGAAGAGGAGCTTCCCGTTTTACTTCCTACGGACGTCAAGTTCACCGGCAGGGGCAACCCCTTAGAAAGCTCCGAGGAGTTCGTAAAGACCAAATGTCCCAAGTGCGGCAAAGACGCCCGCAGGGAAACGGACACGATGGATACCTTCTTTGATTCCTCTTGGTATTTCCTCAGATACTGCGACCCTAAAAACCAAAGGGAACCCTTCTCAAGGGAAAAGGCTTCCTACTGGATGCCGGTGGACCTTTACATAGGCGGGATAGAGCACGCGGTTTTGCACCTCCTTTACGCCCGCTTCTTCCAAAAGTTCCTCAAGGATATAGGTCTTGTGGAAGACGACGAACCCTTTGAGACCCTGATAACTCAGGGGATGGTCTTAAAGAGGTGGGTGAGCGTAGGGAAGCTGTTAGACCATTTGGGATTGAGTCCCGAAGACGATATAGAGGAGCTCAAGAGAAAGCTCAAGGAGGTAGGAAAATGACGATGAGCCAAGAGTTTCAGCTCGGTATCAATCTGATTGAAAAATTCCAAGATCAACTTAAGGCTATAGCCCAAGCTAAGACCCCTGAAGAGGCAAAGCCCCTTATAGAGTCAATCAAACACCCCGTAACTGGGGCTATGGCTCAGATAAAGGTGGGAACGGGACCTCTTAAGGAAGAAATCCTTGAACCTTTGGGAGTTGTAGTTGCCCAAATGAGGGAGCTTACGGACTTTGAAGCCCTCAAAAACTCTATAACCGACCTTCTGCACCTCGTTGAGCAGGTAAAGGAAGCCCAACAAGCGGAATGAACTATGCTCAAGCTCCTGATAAAGGGCGGTTACGTTGTGGATCCCTCCGCAGACCTTGAAGGAAAGTATGACATTCTTATAGAGGGGGATAAAGTTTCAAAGGTTGCCAAGGACATCTTTGAACCCGAGGCGAAGATAATAGACGCGGAAGGTTACATAGTTGCCCCCGGATTTGTTGACCTTCACGTTCACTTCAGGGACCCCGGACAGACATACAAGGAGGATATAGAAAGTGGCAGCAGGTGTGCGGTAGCGGGCGGTTTTACAACGGTGGTATGCATGCCCAACACCAACCCGCCTGTGGACAGACCTCAGGTCGCCCGTTACATACTCTCTAAATCTGATTGTTTGGGTATTTGTAACGTTTTGCCTGCTGGCGCCATCACAGAAGGTAGAAAGGGAGAAAAGCTTGCGGATCTGTGGGCTTTAAAAAGGGCAGGCTGTGTAGCCTTCACCGACGACGGAAGCCCCCTGATGAATTCAAACCTCATGAGGATGGCTTTAGAACTTTCCTCCCAGATGGGGCTTCCCATAATGAACCACTGCGAGGACGATACCTTAGCCAAAGGGGCTATAAATGAGGGTGAAGTATCTGCAGTTTTAGGTATCTCCTCTAGACCGCCCGAAGCGGAGGACATTTTAGTTGCAAGGGACTGCACTCTCTCTCTTCAAACGGGAGGGCACCTGCATGTTCAACATCTAAGTAGCCCTTTGAGCGTTGATATAATCCGCTTTTTTAAGGACAGGGGCGCTAAGGTAACCTGTGAGGTAAACCCATACCACCTCGTGTTTACGGAGAAAGAAGTTTTAAGTTCCGGCTCTTACGCCAAAGTAAACCCGCCCCTAAGGAAGGAAAAAGATAGGAAGGCATTACTTGAAGCCCTGAGGGACGGAACCATAGACTGCGTAGCTACCGACCACGCCCCCCATGCGGACTTTGAAAAGGGTCTCTTGGAAGAAGCCATGCCCGGGATGATAGGCTTGCAGACCGCCCTGCCCCTTATGCTAAAGCTGGTGGAAGAAGAAGTTATAACTCTAAAAGACATGGTATGCCTTATGTCTACCAAACCCGCCCGGATACTTGGAATAGAAGCCGGCTCCATAAAGCCTAGCTCCACCGCAGATGTGGTTATATTTGATCCCAAAAAGGAATGGACCCTCTGCGAAGAGACAAGCTTTTCAAAAAGCAAGAACACTCCCCTTTGGAACAAAAAGCTTAAAGGCAAGGTAGTGTGTACCATAAGGGCTGGGAGGGTGGTTTTTAGGGATGGCAGTTTCCAAGTTTAATTTTATAAAACTGCCCATATTTTTTGTCGACTTTTTGGATGTGGGAATATAACCAGCCCCACAATAGAGCCAAGGCGGACCGAAATTCTCTTTCATCCTCTTCCTTTAACTTTTCACAAACTTCAAGCATAAGCTTCCTGAACTTTTCGTGAGCGCGCTTGTGGATTTCAAGGTCCGGGTATCCTATGCTTTCCATAAACTTTTCTTCATCAGAAAGGTGCTTTTCAAGATATACCTTTACCCTCTCTCTGAATAAGTCCATTGCCTCCTTTTTCTTACCAGCCTCAAGCAGGTCGTAAAGACTGTTTATAAGGTCAACGAGGGTTTTGTGCTGAGCATCCATTTGATCTACACCGACCTTAAGCCCTTCAGACCACTCAGCTCTCATCCCAACTCCCCCTCGCGGGTGTTTTCAACTATTTTATCGGAACTTTACTCGTAGAGGGTGGCTTTTGTTTTTTCCCATAGGTCTTTTATTTCCGATCTCACTTCTCCGTTTCTCGGCTCATCTTTAAGCAGATAGTATAGATATTCTCTCTCTACAT
>WFYH01000229.1 GCA_015490215.1 Aquificaceae bacterium | reverse complement strand
GCCCTCTCAAAGGATCTTCTGTTTCTCAATCCCGTAAGGGGATCTATGCTTGCCTCTTCCCTGACCTTGCGTAGCTCTTCCCTGAGTTTTTCTATCTCCGCTCTCTGCTCTTCTAGTTTGGTGATAAACTTGTCGTTAGCATTTCTGAGGGTTTTTACCTCTTCAAGGACAGCCCTGAGGATTTTTTTTATGTCAGAGGTGGGAGCAAGGGCAACCATCTGCTCTAACCTTTCTCCGCCTTTCCCTATAGCCTCGTTGTGGTTTGCCGCACTCTTTAGCATTTTCTTCACTTCGTCGTATATGCTTTCAAGGAGTCCCTCAAGGAACTGGGCGGATTTCAGTTGTTCGTGGTTTCCCTTGATCTGGAAAATGTCAAGATACAGGTCAAGGAGTTCCGCTTTGGATAGCTTCATGTTGTTTTCCTTTGCGTAGCAAAAGATTAAAAACCACCGTTCGTAATTCTGGGGTGAGGGAACGATCTTCTCCTTAGCCATAAAGGATAGAACGTCTTTTACAATACTTCCCAGCTCTTTGTAATCCTCTTCGGTAAGGGGTTCGCCCCTTTCTATCTTCTCGTGCAGTTTGCAGGTGATCTTTTTCGTCATCCAATAAATTTTAAACCCCAAGCCCGTGTAAAGGTGTGGCGATAAATGGTAAAATGCCAAAAGGGGTGACCTAAAGCCGCCTGCCGGGTTGGTGGTCACCTTGCAAAAAGGCGGGGTATAAATAGCCCGGCACCCGGGTGGACTCCCCGGGTAAAGTAGGATGTCCGATGGCTATACTCGTTGACAAGGACACGAGAGTAGTGGTTCAGGGAATTACCGGGAAGGAAGGGTCCTTTCACGCAACCCAGTGTAAAGCTTACGGAACCAAGGTGGTAGCTGGTGTAACGCCCGGTAAGGGAGGTCAAAGCGTAGAAGGTATACCCGTCTTTAACACGGTAGAAGAGGCTGTAAGAGAGACCCAAGCCAACTGCTCGCTCATATTCGTTCCTGCACCCTTTGCGGCGGATGCCATAGTTGAAGCCCTTGACAGCGGTATAAAGTTGGTGGTCTGCATAACGGAGGGGATTCCCGTCAAGGACATGATGATGGTAAAGGACTACATGAAGAAGAACTATCCCGACGCTAGGTTGATAGGTCCCAACTGCCCGGGGCTTATAACACCCGGAGAGGCTAAGGTTGGAATAATGCCCGGTCATATATTCAAAAGGGGCAAGGTGGGTATAGTTTCAAGGAGCGGAACCCTTACCTACGAAGCTGCCTATCAGCTGACACGCCTCGGTTTAGGACAGACCACCGCTGTGGGTATAGGAGGTGACCCCGTCCACGGGCTTTCCCACAGGGACGTTATAGAGCTGTTCAATAAAGATCCTGAAACGGAAGCTATACTCATGATAGGGGAAATAGGCGGAACCGCTGAGGAGGAAGCGGCGGAATACATAGAGGCTAATGTGGAAAAGCCCGTATTTGCCTATATAGCGGGTATAACGGCTCCTCCCGGAAAGAGGATGGGACATGCGGGGGCGATAATAATGGGCGGTAAAGGGACTGCCAAGGCTAAGATGGAAGCCCTTGAAAAAGCCGGGGCTTATGTTATAGACAACCCCGCTAAGATAGGAGAAACGGTAGCGAAGATATTGGGTGTCCTTGAGGTTGCGGAAGAGGACAAAACCTGCGACACGGACTGAAATTAAAATCTTCGGAGACCGTTATACTACTATAATCATGGTGGGAGGGACAGGATGGTAGCCTTTCTCTTGGTGATTTTGGTGGGCCTTTCCTTTGCCTTCAGGGTAACTCAAGGGATAGACGAAGCCCAGAGAGCTGTAGTAAAAGCCTACAAGGCGGGAGCAAAAGAAAAGGCTCCCTACCTTTACTCTAAGGCGAAAGCCTATAAGGAGATATCCTTTCTCCTCGCCTCGGAGGTGGACGATATAGGATCAAAGATCTTCGCCATAAGGACGATGAACCTTGCCTCCCGGGCGATAAGCGCCTCCTTTACGGGTATTCAGGAGCTTACACCTTTGGAAAGCCTCCCTAAAAAGAAGAGGTCCGAGGACTTTATGCTCGTAGATGTGGATGATCTAAGGAGTAGGCTCAACTTTCTCAGGGAAAACAGAGGTATGAACTGCGCCCCTGCAGAGTTGGGAAGAGCAGAAGCCTTCTACGATGCCCTCGTTTACGAACTGAAGAAAGAAGAACCCAACAGCGCCCTGTTGCTTAAGTTCTACAACGAAGCCAACAACGAAAGCAAGCTTGCCGAAAGCAAGCTCAAGGTTGCCATAGAGAACGATCTTACCTGCTACACAGGTAAGAAAAAGGCGGTAGCAAAGGCACAGGAAGCTCCACCACCTCCTCCCCCCGAAGAGGAAGAAAAGGAGGAGGAGCCCAAACCTGTTGAGGAGAGGCTGAAGATAACCGCCCGCATCCACTTTGACTTTGATAAGTATGAGATCAAGGAGGAATACATTCCCATCCTTAACGAAGTTGTAAAGACCCTCAAAGAGAACGACTTCCTCAAGGTCAGGATTGAAGGGTATACGGACATAATAGGGTCTAAAGAGTACAACGAAAAGCTCGCCCTCAAAAGGGCAAAGGCGGTTAAGGACTACCTTGTAAAACACGGCATTCCCGAGGAGAAGATAGAGATAGTGGGCTTTGGAAAGGAGAGGTTCATAGCTACCAACGAAACGAAGATAGGAAGGCTTACCAACAGGCGTGTCGAGTTTGTGGTTGTAAGGATAGAAGGGGAGATAAAGAAAAAACCCGAAAGGAAGGAGGAACCCCCGAAGGAAACTAAAGCGGAAAAGGAGGATATGGTAGCCTTTGCTAAGGATCTTGTCCTCAGGAACCTAAAGGAAAACAGGCAGAACTTCCTGACACGCCTGAAAACGAGTCCCAAGGTTGAACTCAAGGAAGATGCCTACAGCGTGGGGGTAAAGCTGAAGGGTATAGACACGGGCAGATGTAAAGGTAAAGTTAAGGGAGAACCCTTTATAGGTTTGATACTTGGTCTTGAGATTAGTCACCAAAAAACGGGCAGGTCCGTTGAACTGGAAGGGGTCGTTTGCGGATACGAAGCTGAGGGTAAAGAGGAGTTTTCTTTTCTCCCTTAATCCTCTACAGCATAGATGGCGGGCAGGTTTCTGCCCAGCTCCCCCCAATCAAGACCGTAGCCTACAAGAAACTTGTTAGGGACCTCAAAGCCCACGTAGTCCGCTTCAAAGTCAACCTTTCTTCTTCCCTTCTTGTCAAGGAGGACACAGGTCTTCAGGGTTTTAGGATTTTTCATCTTTAAAAATTCGTAGATCTCTTTAAGGGTATGCCCCGTGTCAAGGATGTCGTCTACAAGGACAACCTCTTTACCTTCTATATCCATCTCAAGGTCCTTTACTATTTTCACCGCTCCCGAGCTTTCCATGGAGTCGCCGTAGCTTGAAACCCAGAGGAAGTCCACCTTCACAGGCTTTTTAATCTCCCTTACGAGGTCCGCCAAGAAAATGAAAGCGCCTTTAAGAAGACCTACAGCGTAGATCTCTTCAGCTTCTCGAAAGTCCTCCTCTATGGTGCGGGCGAGTTCCTTTACCCTTTTCCTCAGTTCTTCCTGCCCTATCAGCAGGGAAAGGGCTTTGCCCCTTATCTTCTCCATCACCTTCCATTTTATCAAGCTCAAGCTCCATAAGGAATGCGGTTTCCCCGTCCGAGTAAAACTTGGGTCTTTCCCTGACCACTTTGAAACCGAG
>WFYH01000228.1 GCA_015490215.1 Aquificaceae bacterium | reverse complement strand
GAGATAGAAAACAAGATCATCCTGATAGATGCGGCGAGCCACAGCACCCTCAGGGAAAACATCCCCAACCTCCTTTCAACCCTCGCTTACGCCATAAGGACTTACAAGGTAAGGCATACGGTTATAGACTCCATAACGGGACTTTATGAAGCAAAGGAGATGATGGCAAGGGCGGTGGTGCGTCAGCTCTTTAACTTTATGAAGAAGTGGTATCAGACCGCCATATTCGTGTCCCAGAAAAGGAGCGGGCACGAGGAGCTGTCGGCGGAGGCGGCGGGCGGGTATGCAGTAAGCCACATAGTTGACTGCACCATGGTTTTGGCTAAGGAGCTTATAATGACCAAAACCCAGTCAACCCTGTTCAAAAAGCCCATAGGGGACATAGTCAGACTCTTCAGGATAGATGGTTGTCGCCTGTGCGGTCACGACACAAAAACCCACTTCCTTGAGATAACGGAAACGGGGCTTGTGAGGATAGGAAAGCCCCTTACAGCTCAAAATCCTTAAGGTATTTAGCCCTTGAGGGGTGGCGCAGTTTTCTGATAGCCTTTGATTCTATCTGGCGTATGCGCTCTCTGGTTACGTTGAACATCTTGCCCACCTGCTCAAGGGTGTATTCGGTTCCGTCAACGAGACCGTAGCGGTATCTGAGGATCTCTCTCTCCTTTTCCGAAAGGGTCTCAAGGACCTTCTCAAGTTGCTCCCTGAGGAGCTTTCTGGAGACGTATTCCTCGGGATTGGGTATAGATTTGTCCTCTATGAAGTCTTTGAGGAAGGTGTCTTCATCGTCTCCTATGGGTGTCTCGAGGGATATAGGTTCTTGTGCGGATCTGAGAACTTTCCTTACCTTTTCGGGGGTCATTCCTAAGTGCTTGGCTATCTCCTCGGGGGTGGGTTCTCTGCCCAGTTCTTGGAAGAGCTTTTTGGAAGCCTTTATGATCCTGTTTATCGTCTCTATCATGTGGACGGGTATCCTTATGGTTCTCGCCTGATCTGCTATGGCACGGGTTATAGCCTGCCTTATCCACCAAGTTGCGTAGGTGGAAAACTTGTAACCCTTACGATAGTCGTACTTGTCCACAGCCTTCATAAGACCTATGTTCCCCTCCTGTATAAGATCAAGGAAGTGAAGCCCCCTGTTTACGTATTTCTTGGCTATGGAAACCACCAAACGCAGGTTGGACTGGATCATAACCTGCTTTGCCTTTACCACCTTCCTCCTACCCTGCTCTATAATCGCCATTACACGTTTCAGCTCTTCGGGAATTATCCCTATCTCGTTTCTTAGCTTTTCTACCTCCCTCTTGAGGGAAACGTATTCGTTTACGAGGGAGTTAAACCTCTCGAAGGAGTAGCCAGCATTTTTTATCTTCTCCTGAAGGTGCTTATCGGTAAGGTATCCCTTTATCAGCTCGTCTACGTCCGGGTGTATAGCTTGGAGCTTCTTCCTCCTTGATTCGTAGTCCTTTTTCTTCCTCATATATTTCTGGTAGACCTTGAGAAGTTCGTCGGCGATCCTTTCAAACTTGGAGTATTTGATGCGCATCTGGTGGACTATCCTGTTCATTTGGGCGTGCTTGTAGAGGTATTCCTTCTTAGCTTCGGGTGTCCCTTCCTTGAGATACCTCTCCCTTGCCTTCAGGAGTTCCTTATAGGCTCTTGCCAGTTCAAGACCTTTTTCCATGAAAAAGCGCTCGTGCTTTTCGCAGTTTTCCTCGTAGCAGTCACTATTGGGGTCTTCGTCTATCAGATCCATTATGTCGTGTATCTTCAATTTGCCGTTGCAGAGCTTACCCCAGTCTTGCAGGAGCCTCTCCACAAGGAAGGAGCTTCTCAGAAGACCTCTCCTCATTATCTTTCTGCCCGTTTCTATCTGCTTGGCGTAGTAGATCTCCTGCTCACGGGTAAGGAGGGGGATCTTTCCCATCTCTTTCAGATACAGCTTGACCGGGTCCCCGTCCCTTCCCATTACCGTGAAGGATTCGGTGGAGACCACAAGCTCGTCCAAGTGCTCCTTCTCTTCGTATTCCTCTTCGCTCTCCACCACCTGTATGTTGTAGCTGGCGAGGGTGTCTATGAGTTCCTCAAAGCCCTCCGAGGAGATGAAGTCCTCATCCACAACCTCGTTGATCTCATCGTAGGTGACAAAGCCCTTCTCCTTACCAAGCTCAATCAAATGTCTGAGGACTTCCCTGTCCACCATCCTCTGCCTACCTCCTGCACAAATCTATAAAAATTAGCGATCGTTTACTAAGTTGCAAGCCTTCCCCTGATCTTCCTCAGGGCGTAACCTCTAAAGCCCCCCTTGTGGCTCTTAATCCTCTCCTTAACAATCTCTTTGGGATCGGAAACCGTCACCTCCTCTTCGGGTATGTCTATGCGGAGCCTTTCTACCGTTTCCCAGAAGACGGTTTCAAGGTCTTCTGTTCTAAAATCAAGCACCTCTTCAGGCACGTCGTAGTAGTTTTCATTGAGAATCTCTTGGGCAAGCTCCTTTACCCTCAGGGGCAGATCAAGTTCCTCAAGATCTATCTCGGGTCTGAGTTCCATAAGCCCCTTCAGAAAGACCCTGTAGTGGAAGGGGATCTCCTCCCTGTCTTCGGTTCTTTTGCTCTCTTTCCTCTTGTAAAGCCGAGAGGAGAGGATCTCAACGGGTATGGCTGTCAGTTTGCTAAGCTCCGCAAGGAGGGAAAAGGTCCTGACGCTGTCACCCACAAAGGAGGCAAAGTAGATAAAGTCCCTTATAGCCCTTTCCCTGTCCTTGCCCTCCTTTATCTTCTCCAACATGTCCTCAAAGAGTTCCTTAGACCCTTCCAAGAGCTTTTTAAGTTCTCTCCTGCCCTTGATGTTTACAAAGTCGTGGGGGTCAAGACCGTCGGGTAGGAGAACAGGGTATACCTCCAGATCCTCCGAGAGCAGGTGGGGAACCGCAAGCCTTATCGCCTTTCTACCGGCTTCGTCCCCGTCAAAGAGGAGGTATACCTTCTTCACATAGCGGGAGAGGAGCCGAGCGTGTTCCCTTCCGAAGGAGGTTCCCAAAGGTGCCACGGCGTTTCTGAAGCCCTCCTGATGGAGGCTTATAACGTCAAAGTATCCCTCCACAAGGATAGCTTCTTTAAAGTCCCTAAGGTAGTTAAGACCCTCGTAAAAACCGAAGAGAAGGCTCCTCTTCTTAAACACCTCGCTTTCGGGAGAGTTTATATACTTGGGACCGGCTCCCTCGCTCAGGGACCTTCCGCCGAAGCCCACTACCCTACCCTGAAGGTCACGTATGGGTATAACGAGCCTTCCCCTGAAGAGATCCCTGTAGATGTTCTCGTCCAACTTCTGAAGGTTTCCCGTCCTTTCGTAGAACTCAAGGAGACCTTCTTCCTTCAAAAGTCTTGCAAGCTCACCTGAAGAAGGAGCGTATCCGAGGGAAAACCTCTTTATGGTTGAGCTGTCTATGTTCCTGCTTTTTAGATATTCAAGGGCTTCCTCAGAGTCCTTGAGCTTGGAAGAGTAAAACTCCGAAGCCACCCGAAGAGCCTGAAGGATCTTTGACCTGTGGGGGGATTCCTCCCTTACGGAGAACCTTATATTGAATCTTTTGGCGATCTTCTTGGCTGCTTCTATGTAGGAGACGTTCTCGTAGAGGGAGACGAACTTTATGGCGTCCCCTCCCACACCGCACCCGAAGCACTTGAATATCTGCCTTGAGGGGGAAACGTAAAAGGAGGGAGTCCTGTCGGGATGGAAGGGGCAGTTGGTTCTGTAACTGCTCCCTACCCTCTCAAGGTTGAGATAGTCGGATATAACATCAACTATGTCTATCTCTCTTTTGAGGTCTTCTATGTCTGAGGACATAACCTTTTGTGAATTTATTTTCCCCTCGTTTCTTGTCAAGTGATATAATTCCTCGGAAGCCGTGAAGATAGAAGAACGCCAAAGGTTAGTTCAGCTCCTGCGGGAAACCATCTACAGACTTACGGGGAATTACTACCCCGATGAGAGGATGAAGATCCTTGAATACAAGCTTGAAAGGCTCCTAAAGAGTCTTAACGTGGACAACCTTCCCCCCGAAAGAACCATAGACTTCTTCCTGAGCGATCCCGAAAGGAAGAAGATGCTCATAGACCTCATGACCGTTCCCGAAACCCGCTTCTTCAGGGAGAGGGAACAGCTTGAGACCCTTTTTGACAGGGTGCTGAAGGATAAAAAGGTTGTAGACTTTGCGAGCATAGGATGTTCCACAGGACAGGAACCCTATACCATTGCTATGATGGCTGAAAAGAGGGGTATAGCGGGAAGGATAGTGGGTATGGACATAAACCCCGAGGTTCTGAAAAAAGCCCGCAGGGGTGTATACAGGGCAACCGAGATAAGGGATATACCCACCGAATACAGGGAGTTCGTCCTTGAAAAAGGGGAAACCCTTGAGGTGGTAAACAAGATCAAAAAGAGGGTGGAGTTCAGGGAGGTGAACCTGATAGATCCCAAAAGCTTTGAACCCATAAAAAATAGCTTTGATGTGGTCTTCTGCAGGAACGTTCTTATATATTTTGATTACCAATCTAAGGAGATAGCCCTCTCAAATATAAAGTCCGCCCTGCGCAGGGAGGGAATCCTCGTCCTGTCGTCAACGGAGATACTGGGGAAGGAGTTTTACCACCTGTTCAAGCCCTTTAAGGAGGACAGGTTCACCTTTTACAGGAGGACGGACTGATGATAAAGGTCCTCATAGTGGACGACTCCCCCTTTGTGAGGATAGCTCTCAGAAAGCTCCTCTCCTCGGAGGAGGACATCAAGGTTGTGGGTGAGGCTTCCAACGGAAAGGAGGCTATAGCCCTTGCGGAATCCCTAAAGCCCGATGTGATAACCCTTGACATCAACATGCCCATAATGGACGGTCTTACCGCCTTGGAACACATCAAAAGGGTATGTCCCACCTGCAAGGTCATCATGATCAGCGCTCTCACAAAGGAAGGAGCACGGGAAACAATAGAGGCTCTCAACAAGGGTGCCGTTGACTTTATCACTAAACCTTCCGGCTTTGATGAACTCTTTGCTTTCAAAGACGAAATAATAGGCAAGATAAGGGCAGCCTTCCAAACCTCCCAGAAACCTAAGATAGCCCCCGTAAAGAGAACCCCCATACCCGCCGAGGTTGAAAAGTTTGAAATTACCCCCGTGGTAGCCATAGGGGTATCTACCGGGGGACCTCAAACTTTAAACGTGATACTTCCCAAGCTCCCTGCGGACTTTCCTGCTCCTGTTCTGATAGCTATACATATGCCCGACACCTTTACCGCCGCCTTTGCCCGCCATTTGGACTCCATCTGTAAACTTCCGGTAAAAGAGGCGGAAGAAGGTGAAACCATAAAGGGGGGTCAGATCTACGTGTCCCGTGGAAGGATTCACATGACCATAAACGGCTCTCCGGGAAGGGCTTACGTTAGATACGTTCAGGATGAAAGGTTCATATATAAACCTTCCGCAGATTTGCTTCTTTCCACCTGCGCCCAAGTTTATGAGAAAAACACCATAGGAGTTATCCTTACCGGTATGGGGAACGACGGTTCAAAGGGTATAGTTGAGGTAAAGAACAGGGGTGGAACCACCGTTGCGGAAGATCCTTCCACCGCCATCCTTTGGGCTATGCCCGAGAACGCCATAAAAACGGGTTGTGTAGACTACGTCCTACCCAAGGAGCAGATACCCGACCTACTTGTAAAGCTCGTAAAGGGCGTAACCGTTTAGCTTTTCACCTTCTTTTGGGCTATAAGGTCCTCTAACTTTATAACCTTCCTCTTGGGAACGCTTACTATCGCCCTCCTGAGGTCTTCCCCTTGGTAGATCTTGGCAAGCTCGTTTTGGATGAACTCAAAGAGCTGGTCTATCTGCTTTTGAAGTTCCTCTATCTGCTCCTTCATATTGAGGATGATATCCACGCCTGCAAGGTTTACACCCAGCTCTCTCGTGAGGAAGAGGATGAACTCAAGCCTTTCAAGGTCCTTGTCCGTGTAAAGCCGGGTGTTACCTTTGCTTCGGGAAGGTTTAAGAAGACCTTCCCTCTCGTATAGTCTGAGGGTCTGAGGATGGATATCAAACATCTCGGCAACCACACCTATGGTGTATTTCTTTTCCTTCTCCTTCTTCCTTCCCATGGCTCCTCACCTCTCTTTGATCCTCTCAGGTTTAGGCAGAACCTCATCAAGCTCCTTTAGGAGCTTTTCCAACTTTCTACCGCCCCCCAAGAGCTTGTCCTTGACACCTATCTTGGGAACATCTATATTCGCCCTGACGTATAGATCTCCCCTTCTTGAGCTTTTTAGGCTCGGCATACCCTGTCCGCTTACCCTTATGAGATCTCCGTGTTTGGTTCCGGGGGGTATGCTGACCTTTACCTTTTCCCCGGAGAGGGTGGGAACCTCCACCTCGGTGCCCAGAACCGCCTCGGGGAAGGTCAGATTCACATCTACGTATAGGTCTTGTCCCTTCCTCTCAAATATCCTGTGGGGTTTTACCTTAACCTGTATGTAGAGGTTGCCCGCTGGTCCTCCGAACCTGCCCGCATGACCCTTCCCTTCAACGACGAGCTTTGAACCTGTGTCTACACCGGGCGGTATCCTGACCTTTATCTCTTCGTGCCTTCTTACCGTTCCAGTGCCTCTACACTCCCTACAGGGTTCGTGGATGCTTCCCTCACCCCTGCAGGTAGGACAGGTTTGGGCGATCGTTATAAAGAACTGTTTTTGAACCACCTGCCCCGTTCCACCGCAGGTGGGACACCTCCTGACACCTTTGCTCCGATCGTAGCCCGTTCCACCGCAGGCTCCGCACTCAACCTCCCTGTCAACGCCTACTTCAACGGTGGTTCCCCTGTAGGCATCCTCAAGGGAAATTTCAACTACCCTGTATATATCCTCACCCCTTTGGGGTCTTCTTCCTGCTCTCTTTCTTCCCCTCGTAGCCCTCTCAAATATGGTGTCAAAGACGGAACCGAAACCCTCGCCGAAGAAGTCGTTTAGAATCTCCTCCAAGTCGGGTATATGGGTCGTGTAGGTCTGTCCTTCCGCTCCCTGTCTTTCAAAGGCAGCATGTCCATACATGTCGTAGAGCTTCCTCTTTTCGGGATCGGAAAGGACCTGATAGGCTTCGTTTATCTCTTTAAACTTCTCTTGAGCTTCGGGGCTTTTGTTTATGTCCGGGTGGTATTTCCTTGCAAGCCTCCTGTAAGCTTTTTTTATCTCCTCCTGCGAAGCATTGCGGGACACTCCCAAAATCTCATAGTAGTCCTTCTTGGTGGAGGGCATTTACAAACCTCCTATCAACCTTTGTTATTCTGATATTAAAATAAAATGTGAGTCTGTTTGTGTCAAGTTACGGGGGTATCTTCGGGCAGAAGGAGACGGCGAGGTTTAAGTATACCGCTCCTGAACTCACCTACCCCTATAAAGGTTTCGTTTATGTGTATGCGCACGTAACCTTCCGGCAGATCCCTCTCCACGAGAACGGGGTTGCCCGTGAGAATGCGCCTACCGTGGAAGAAGGAAAGGTCCACCTTGGGAAGGAAAGATAGAGCTTTCTCCACGTCCATCACGTAAACCCAAGGGTTTTCACTTTGTAGGAAGGTTTCAAGGTCCACCGCCTCTTCCACCGAAAAGGTTCCCACCTTTTCCCTTACGAGGTTTTCCACCACCGCTCCAGTGCCCAAGGACTTTCCCAGATCGTGCACCAAGCTCCTGACGTATGTCCCCGAGGAGACCCTCATCAACAGTTCAACCCTCGGCAGGTTACAGCGGACCATCTCCAAGCTGTAGACGTTCACCTCTATGGGTTTGAGCTGGGGAATTTCCCCTTTCCTTGCAAGCCTGTAGGCTCTCTTTCCACCCACCTTTTTGGCGGAGAAGGGAGGGGGTATCTGAACGAGCTTGCCCCTGAAAAGAGGGAGGGCTTTCTCTACGTCCTCACAGGTAACATTTACTTCCCGCTCCGCAACTATCCTACCCTCCACATCGTAGGTGTCCGTCTCCACTCCCAAAAGAACCTCCACCCTATAGGTTTTATCAAGTTCCAAAAATATCCAAGAAAAGCGGGTAGCCCTGCCCACAAGGAGTATCAAAAGACCCGTAGCTATCGGATCAAGGGTTCCGGTGTGTCCCGCTTTGGTTCTGAGGCGCCTTTTTACCTTTTCCACCACACGGGTTGAGGTTATACCCTTTGGTTTGTTTATAAGCAAAACCCCTTCCTTCTTCATAGAATCCTACCTCAGGAGAGGTATCTTCCCCTCATAGATGGCTTTTCCCGCCACAACGTGGTCTACTATCCCCATGAGCCTCTCCACATCTTCCAAGGAAGAAACCCCTCCGGAGGCAATTACAGGCTTTGAAGTGTATTTCTTTATCTCTATGTAGGGGGCGGGGTCAACCCCTTCCAAGCTACCGTCCCTCTCCACTATGGTGTAAAGGTAACCCCATATGGGCAGGGGATCGTAGAGGTCCACCAACTCCTTGGGACTGAAAAGGCTTTCCTCCTTCCATCCGCCCACCGCCACCTTCCCGCCTTTTGAATCTATAGAAAGGATAACCCTCTCGGGAAAGTCACCTATAATCCTTTCAAACTCTTCCCTGTCCCTTACAGCCATCGTGCCCACCATTACAAAATCTATCCCTTCCTCAAAGAGTATCTTGGCGATCTCATAGCTCCTCACACCGCCCCCAAATTGGATCTTCCCTTTAAAGTTTTTTCTTATATCCCTTAGAACCCCAAGGTTGTGGGGTTTCCCCTCCTTTGCTCCGTCAAGATCAACAACGTGAAGGCGGGAAAAACCCTTGTCCGAGAAAAGCTTTGCCACTTCGGAGGGACCGTAAGGGTAGATCTTGCTTTTGGAAAAGTCACCCCGAAAGAGGCGGACGAGCTTGCCTTCCTTTAAGTCTATGGCGGGTATCAAAAAGTCCTTCAGTTCCACCGTTACAATTTTATAACCTTTCAGCTCAAATCAAAGATAACCGTCTTTATTTCGGTGTAGTCTTCCACCGCAAACTTGGGACCTTCCCTTCCTATACCCGAGTTCTTAAAGCCTCCGTAAGGCTGATGGTCTACCCTGAAGGTGGGACCCTCGTTTATAAGAACTCCTCCCACCTGAGCCTTGTTTATGAATTCCCAAGCCACATTGATGTCACGGGTAAAAACGCCCACCTGAAGACCGTATTCTGACCTGTTTACCAGCTCTATGGCTTCTTCCACTTCTTTGTAGGGGTCTACCACCACCACGGGTGCAAAGGCTTCCTCCTTAAAGAGTTTGGTTTCGGGAGAAACGAGGGATACAACGGTGGGCTGGAAGAGGGATTCTTTCTCTCCACAGGCAAGCCCCCCTATCTCAAGCTTTGCTCCCTTACTCACTGCCTCCTCTATCCACTCCCTTATCCTGAGAACCTCCTGAGAGGCTATCATTGGTCCCACGTCCGTGGACTCGTCCATGGGATCCCCCACCCTAAGGGTCTTTACCCTCTCTTTGAGTTTGGATACGAACTCTTCAAAGACATCTTCATGAACAAAGACCCTCTGAACGGATATGCATACCTGCCCTGCGATGGCATAGCCGCCGAGCACCGCCTTTTCTACCGCCTTGTCTATGTCCCCGTCCCTGTGGACTACTATGGCGGAGTTGGATCCGAGTTCCAGAACGAGCTTTTTTATCCCCACCTGCCTGCTAATGATCTCTCCCACCTTTTTACTTCCGGTGAAAGAAACTACCCTCACGTCGGGATGGGTGGTCATGGCTTTGCCCACATCCCCGTAGCCCGGTATAACCGATAGGGCTTTGGGAGGCAAGCCGGCTTCAAGGAAAATTTCCGCCATCATAAGGGGAGTAAGGGGTGTCCTTTCAGAGGGTTTCAGGATCACCGCATTACCGCAGGCAAGGGCGGGCGCCACTTTGTGCATTGAAAGGTTTAGGGGAAAGTTAAAAGGCGTTATGGCGGAGACTATACCTACGGGCACCCTTATGTAAAAACCAACCTTACCCACACCGTTGGGGTGAGCGTCAACAGGGAAGGTCTCACCCCCTATCCTGCGGGCTTCCTCTGCGGAAAAGAGCAAAGTCTGGATAGCTCTTTGAACTTCGGTGCGGGCTTCTCTTATCGTCTTTCCTACTTCATACACCAAGGTTTTGGCAAACTCCTCAGCCCTATCCTCAAGAAGGTGGGCGGCTTTGGTGAGGATCTGATACCTCTGGTAAGCGGTCAAGGAGGAGATCTCCTTAAAGCCCTCTTTAGCAAGCTCAATCGCTCTGTGGACATCCTCTTCGGTCCCTTGGGGAACCCTTCCTATAACTTCTCCCGTGTAAGGGTATACCACCTCCATCTTCTGGGGGCTGTCTACCCACTCTCCACCGATAAGTTTCTTTTTTTCAATCATCCTTACGCCCTCCTAAAGCCATTTTACAGAAAACAACGCCAACAGTTCTTGGTCTTGGGAAGGTAGATTCAGGATAAATTTTGCGTCTAATCTTCTCCTTTTCAAAGGAAAAGTGCAAAGCATGGGGCTTCGTACCATTAACCATGTGTATGCCTCAAATGCAGATTAAGCTTAACCTTTCCCTACACAAGCTTAAACTATCTCAGATAGGGAATGGGGGTGTCCAAGATGCAAGACAAAGCACGACAGGGACTACAATGCAACGCTGAATCTATTGAAGGAAGGTCTCGCCCGCCTTAAAAGGGCGGTAGGGGTGGACCGCCCCAAGCTTATACCCGTGGAGGGAACGTTCGTTCCCTGTGAAGCGGGAAGCCCCTCAATTCATCGAGGGGAGGAGGCCACTGTATGGAGGGATGGGATTACTTCGCTTACCGTCCCTTATTTGCTGACAATAGCCTACAATCTGATCCGGTTCCCTTTTTGGAGGTAAAGATAATATTAAATGACCCGTATTAAACTTGAAGTTGTGGAGAATCCCATAGTGGTATTTGAAAAGGGTATATACAGACCCGAGCCTACGAGGTTTTGGATACTTGAACCTTCCCTCAAGGCGGCTATATCAAAGCTTGAGGCGGAGGGATGGATAAAAAGGATTTCTGCCCAAATTACCGAGGATGAGGAAATTTTCAACTTCATGGTAAAGCTCCATGAGAGAGAGGTAAAGAAAAGGGAAGAGATACTAAAGAGGGACTTTCCGCAGGTATATCACGGAACGGGTAAATGGGATCTCGTCTGTAAAAGGGTTCTGTTGGACCCGAACGTGGGTATAGGCGGTATAAGGAACTTCAGAGCAAAACCCTTTAAAGTCAGATGCCTGCACCTTTGGACTGCCTACCACATCGGGGATGAGGAATTTAAAAACCCCATAGGCGAGTTTGTCCTATCTAAGATTCAAGCTTCCTCGTAAAGAGCAGGTAGGCGGTGTGTCCTACCATTGTATCCTCGGGTCTGAACCTCTCGGGGATCGTTTTGTAGTATCGGACGAGTATCTCAAGGACCTCCGCAGATCCGAAAAGTCCATCAAGGGCTTTTAGAAGCTCGCTCACCTGATTGGCGGTGGGAAGAAGGAAGCCCACCTGCGCCCCTGTTTTCAAAACCCTGTGAACCTTTTCAAGGTAGGGGACGGGATCCTTTACGTCTACAAAGGCGCAGTCAAAGAACCCCTCTTCTACGGGAGCGTCCCTAAAGTCCATGTTGTGAAATCTGACGTTTTCTGCAAGGCCGAACCTTTCAAGGTTTTTACGGGCAACCTTGTAAAACTTCTCCACCGCTTCGTAGGTGTATACCTCCTTAGCCAAGCGGGAGAGAACCGCACAGAGAGCACCGCTACCTGTCCCGAACTCAAGGACTACCGAGCTTTTATCTATACCGAGTTTGAAGGCTATAAAAAAGGCGTCCTTAGGGTAGATTATCTGGGTTACCCTTTCAAAGCCGAGCATGATTATCTCTTCAAGGGATGGTTCGTAAACTTCAAACTTTCCCACCTTCACGCCGGGCGGTTTGCCTATGATCTGCGAAAACTTCAGAACATCTTTGCGGACGTTAAGGCTACCCTCCTTGGTGAGCCGTTTCAGATACTTTTTCTCTCCGTATCTTATCAGAACGTAGTCCCCTTCCTTGAACATCAACCGCTTCCCGCCTTCAGAAACCTGTCAACGTCAAGTACTCGGAATATGTCTTTGAAGGGTCTTAGCTGAAACTCAAGCTCCTCTTCCTGCTTTTTTTCTCCCACCTCTTGAGCACTGAGATCTATAAGGAAGGACAGGAAGTTAAGGAGCTGGACCTCTTCCTCTTCGGT
>WFYH01000227.1 GCA_015490215.1 Aquificaceae bacterium | reverse complement strand
TTGAAGAGAACGGAAAACTCCACCCCATTCAAGAAGCCTTTTCCGAAAAGCACGGTCTCCAGTGCGGTTTCTGCACCCCGGGAATGATTATGGTGTCCATGGACATCCTTCAAAAGGAAGAGGATCTTGATGAAGATAAGGTCAGAAAGCTTCTTAAGGGTAACCTCTGCAGGTGCACCGGCTATCAAAACATAGTAAGCGCTATTCTCAGCGCTTCTCAAAAGTAAGGAGGGTTCGGTCATGATAGGAAGCCCCGTTAGAAGAAAGGAAGATTACAAGCTCATCACAGGAAGGGGAACCTTTGTAGACGATATAAAACTCCCCGGTATGCTGTATGCGGTATTCGTCAGAAGTCCAGTAGCCCATGCTAGGATAGTGTCCATAAACACCGAGGAGGCACAAAAGCATCCCGGAGTGGTAAAGGTCTTTACCGCCGAGGATCTGAAGAACGTAGGGAAGCTCCCTACCGCTTGGGTGGTTCCCGACAGCAATCAGGTGGATCCCAATGCGGTGGCAAAACCTCTCCTTGCGGAGGGCAAGGTCAGATACGTGGGCGAACCCGTAGCCATGGTGGTGGCGGAAACCCGGGAAGCTGCTTACGACGCCGCAGAGCTTGTAGACGTTGAATACGAAGAGCTTCCCGCAGTTGTAAATATAGAAGACGCCATAAAGGAGGATGCTCCCAAGGTTCACGATGTTCCTCAAGGAAACATAGCCCTCAAGTGGAGGGTAACAGGCGGGGATGTGGAAAAGGTTTTTTCGGAGGCAGACAGGGTAATAAAGCAGAGGATCTACATAAACAGGGCAGGACCCGTCCCTATGGAACCCAGAGCCTGCGTTGCGAGCTACGATAAGTGGACGGGCAAGCTCACCGCTTGGATAACCACCCAAAACCCCCACATACACAGGGTCTTCTTCTCCCTCATCCTCGGACTGCCCGAGCACAAGATAAGGATAATAGCCCCCGACGTGGGAGGAGGTTTCGGAGGAAAGATACCCGTTTACACGGAAGAGCTGACCGTATCCTACGCCTCCATGGTCTTAGGGAGACCTGTAAAGTGGACGGAGACCAGAAGCGAGCACTTTGTAGCGTCCATACACGGTAGGGATTTCCTCGGTGAGATAGAGGTGGCTGTGACCAACGACGGGAAGCTCCTTGGTCTGAGAGGAAAAAGCTACGCTAATATGGGAGCTTACCTGTCCATAGTTGCTCCCGGAGTGGCTACCGTGCTCCACGGTCTCATAATGCCCGGTCCCTACGACCTGAAAGCCTTTGACCTCGAGATGCACGGTGTGTTCACCCACACACCGCCCCTTGATGCGGACAGGGGAGCGGGAAGGCCCGAAGCCATCTTCTACTTGGAAAGGATGGTGGACATAGTGGCTCAAGAGCTGGGTATGGATCCCTTTGAGCTGAGGAAGAAAAACTATCTGCCCGCCGGTGAGAACGTCCAGACGGTAACGGGACTTACCTACGACTCCATAGACTTTGAAAAGGTGATAAAAAAGTTTGAAGAGGTCGTTGACTACAAGGCACTTAGGGAAGAGCAGGAAAAGGCTCGCAAGGAAGGAAGGCTCATAGGTATTGGGATAGTCTCCTCCATAGATATCTGCGGATTTGCCCCCTCAAGGGTCGTAGGTGCGGTGGGTCTCGGTGCAGGACAGTGGGAGAGTGCGGTCGTTAGGATGCATCCGACCGGAAAGGTGACCCTCTTGGTGGGAACCCACGCCCACGGACAGGGATCCGATACCACCTACGCCCAGATAGTTTCCGAGGTTTTCGGAGTTCCCGTAGAAGACGTTGAGGTTCTCCACGGAGACACCGACGAGACCCCTATGGGTTGGGGAACCTACGGAAGCAGGGGAACCTCAACGGGAGGCTCGGCGGTCTACAAAGCCTGCGAAAGGCTCAGGGAAAAGGGTAAAAAGATAGCCGCCCATATGCTGAAGGTTTCCGAGGAAGAAGTAGAGTTTGAAAAGGGAACCTACAGGGTCAAGAACGATCCCGAAAAGAAGGTAACCATTCAAGAGGTTGCCTTCCAAGCCAACATGGGCTGGGATCTTCCCGAAGGCGTGGAACCGGGCTTTGAGGCGGAAGCCTTCTTTGATCCTCCCAACTTCACCTACCCCTTCGGTATCCACTGCTGTGTGGTGGAGGTGGACAAGGACACGGGAGAGGTAAAGTTTCTCAGATACGTTTCAGTTGACGATGCGGGCAGGATAATAAACCCCACCCTTGCGGAAGGGCAGATCCACGGCGGGATAGTTCACGGAATAGGGCACGCCATGTATGAGAACATAGCCTTCACCGAGGACGGGCAGCTCTTGACGGGATCTTTCAACGAATACGCACTTCCGAAGGCTCACCTCGTTCCCAAGATAGAGAGCTACTTCACCGAAACACCCTCGCCCGCCAACCCCCTCGGAGCCAAAGGTATAGGAGAGGAAGGAGCTATAGCCGCTCAGGTGGCGGTAGCCAACGCCATCATAGATGCCCTCAAGCCCTTGGGGGTAAAGCACTTGGACGGTCCCTATACACCTGCCCGCATCTGGAAGGCTATAAAGGGAGGTAAGTCATGATAAGCGCTGAGTTTGAATACCACAGACCGACCTCTTTAGAAGAAGCCCTCAGGCTCCTTAAGGAGCTGGGGGAGGATGCAAAGCTTTTGGCGGGAGGACACAGCCTTATACCGATGATGAAGCTCCGTGTTGCCCGCTACTCCCACATAATAGACATAGGTAGGATCTCCGAGCTTAAGGGTCTTGAGGACAAAGGTGACCATCTCTTGATAGGTGCCCTTGTTACCCACAGGGAGGTGGAAAAGTCCGATCTGATCAAGAGTAAGGTTCCCATTCTTTCCGAGTGTGCTTCTCAGATAGCGGATGTTCAGGTAAGAAACATGGGAACCGTGGGGGGAAGCATGGTACATGCGGATCCGAGCGCCGACTATCCCCCCGTTATGCTCGTCTTGGATGCTAAGGTTGTGGCAAAGAACCTTGAAGGAGAAAGGGAAATAGACGTTGATGATTTCTTCGTCTCCGCCTTTACCACCGCCCTAAAAGAGGATGAGATCCTCACCGCCGTAAAGGTTCCCGTAATGAAGGAAGGAGAAAAGGCGTTTTACACCAAACTACCCCACCCGGCAACGGGCTTTGCCTTGGTTAGCTGTGCGGTGAAGGCAAAGGTGGACGGAAAGAGGCTCTCCGACGTAAGGGTAGCCTTCGGCGGTTTTGTTCTTACCCCCTATAGGGATAAAAGCATAGAGGCGGAGCTTGAGGGCAAAGAGCTTACCCCCGAACTCATAGACAGGGTCTGCTCCATGGTAGGCGAGGGTCAGGATATTATAGGAGACTGGTATGCGGACGAAGAATATAGAAGGGAAGTAGCCAGAGCCTACCTTAGAAGAGCACTTGAGAGCCTGACCGCTTGATGCAAAAGCTCAAAGAGGCAAAGCTGATAGCCCAAAAGCTCAACTCATACAGGGAGAAAGGAGTAAAATCCGCCCTACTTACCGTAGTGGAGGTAAACGGCTCCGCCTACAAGAAAGAAGGTGCCAAGTTCTTGGTGAGCGAAGAGGGAGAGGTAACCTGTAGTATCTCGGGCGGGTGCTTGGAAGAGGGTCTCAAAGAGGATGCTTTGGAGGTAATAAGGACCTCCCGTCCAAAGCTTATAAAGGCTAACCTTGAAGATGAGAGTAGCTGGGGTATGTGGCTTGGCTGCCCCGGAGAGGTGACCATATACGCCGAGCCTGTAACATACACAGGGATCCTATCCCTCTGGATAGACTCGGTTCTGAAGGGTTTAAGGACCGTCTGGGTAAAGGAACTTTTTGGAGACAGGGAACTTGTCGTTAACGAAGAAGGGAAGGAGGCGGGAACCCACGAGCTTAGCGATCTTGCCCGGAAAAAGTTAACTCAGGACAGACCCACGAGCGAACTCAGGGAAGGTATCTTTGTGGACGTAGTGGTGCCCTACCCCAAGATAATAGTTTTCGGTTCCGGTGAAGAGGCGCACTACATAAAGCTCTTCGGGGAAAACCTCGGCTTTGAGGTTGAAGCGGTCTCACCCAAGAAGAAAGTAAACATTCCCAAAGGCTCCTTTGTGGTCATAGCCAACCACAACCTCAGGGCGGACAAAGTGTCTTTAGAGATGGCTCTCTCTTCGGGGGCACGCTACATAGGGGTGATAAGCTCAAGGAAGAGACTCTCCAAGATCTTAAAAGAATGGGACGAGAGGATATACAACCCTGCGGGGCTTGACTTGGGGAAGAGGAGTGCGGATGAGATAGCCTTCAGCATAGTTGCGGAGATCCTTACCCTTTACAGCGGATCTTCCGGAAAACACCTGCGTGACGTTAAAGGAGGTCTGGTATGGAAATAAAGGTTCAGGAAAAACTCACACTTAAGGCGGACTATGAAAAGGTTTTCAACTTCTTCGCTCAGCCCGAGGTGGTTCTAAAGTGCATCCCCGGGGCGGAGTTTAAGGGCTTCAACGAAGACGGGTCTTTTAAAGCCTTGGCTAAGGTTAAACTCGGGGCGATAAACCTATCCTTTGAAGGAAACATGGTCTTTGAAGAGAAGGATCCTGAAAAGGGGAAGATAGTATTGAAAGGTCAGGGCAAGGACAAGAAAGGCACCGGCGGTGTGAAAACCAAAATAGAGATAGAGATCTCCAAAGCTGAAGAAGGGGTGGAGGTTCAGGTGAACTCCTCCACCGACGTTACCGGAAAGGTCATCCAATACGGAAGGGGAATGTTCCAGCAGATAGCGAAACAGATATTCGGACAGTTTGTAAAATGCTCCAAGGAGTTCCTTGAGGGAAATAAGGAGGCTCCGGAAGATCAAGAGCTTAAGGCATCTTCCCTGATAGTGGGATCCATAAAGTCCGCCATAGCGGACAGGTTCAAAAGGAACAAGGACAAAGAGAACTAAATTTCAGCGCTGTTGGGGTATCATAAATCCATTCTTTTCGGGAGGTGGCTGGATGTACAAGTCTATGCTTTTCCTTCATATATTCTTTGCGATGCTGTGGATAGGGGGTATGGTCTTCAGCCTGTTGTTTCTACACCCGGTCTTAAGGCGTGTAGAGAATAAAGACTTGAAGGAGCATATTTCGGAAGGGGTTCTAAGAAGGTTTTTCCTCGGGGTGTGGCTCTCAATAGCAGTCCTTTTCCTTACAGGCATGTGGATGTGGCACTCAGTCAGGCTTGACTTTTCCGCTAACTTTCTTTTTCACATGAAGCTTTTCCTTTTCGGGGTTATGGTTCTAAACTTCTTCTACATATACTTTTTCCTGCTTAGAAAACGCCTTTTCTCCCACATACCCAACTTTGTGGGAATAAACCTCGTCCTCGGGATACTGGTGACGCTGATAATAACCTACATAAGGTAATCGGGCGGTTGTATTGATAAAATCTATCAAGTGTTCTCGGAAAAGAGTCTGTGCGACAGCACCCTCGGATGCAGGGCGGTTTTGACCATCAGCCGTGAGGCTATAAGACACAACGTTAAGGAAATTTGCAAGTTCACAGGAAAGAAGATAATAGCGGTGGTCAAATCCGACGCCTACGGGGTAGGAGCCGAGCAGGTAGTTCCCCTCCTTTCGGAAATGGATGAAGTTGAAGCCTTTGCCGTTGCGTGCGCCGAAGAGGGAGCCGAGCTGAGGGAAATGGGAGTTGACAAAGACATCTTAATCCTTGGCGGTGTGTTTCCCGAGGAGCTTGCTCTCCTGAAAGAATACAATCTGACCCCCATCGTTTCAGATAAAGCGCACCTCAAGGTGCTTAAAGGCGAAAGTATACCCTTCCACATCAAATACGACACGGGAATGGGCAGACTCGGATTTTTGGAAGAAACTATCACAGACCCCCGTATAGTCGGGGTAATGAGCCACTTTTCAACACCCGCAGACAGGGAGTTTTCCTTAAGCCAAGTGGAAAAGTTTAAAAAAATCGCCAGCCTATACCCCAAGGGTCTTTGGGTTCACCTTGAAAGCTCGGCAGGGCTTATATACAAGGTGCCCTTTACCACCCACGTGAGGGTGGGCTTGGCTCTCTACGGAGAAAAGCCCTTGAAAAATTACCCCTTGTCCCTTAAACCCGCTTTGAGTCTTAAGGCACGGGTAATATCCGTAAAGGAGGTTCCCGCCGGTCATCCCATATCCTACGGGAGAACCTTTGTGGCACCGAGGAAAATGAAGATAGCCGTGATATCGTTAGGCTATGCAGACGGACTTATGAAGAGCCTTTCAAACAAGGGCTATTTGCTGTATAAGAGGAAAAGGCTCCCTATCCTCGGCAACGTAACCATGGACATGACAGTTGTAGATGTAAGCGGTGCCGATGTGTCGGTCGGCGATTGGGTTGAAGTTGTATCCGAAAGCAGAACTTTTGTGGACCTTGCAAAAGATGCGGGAACGATTCCCTATGAGCTTATGTGCAACCTATCAAAAAGGGTAAAGAGGAGGGTAGTCTGATAAGATTATTTTTGATGGAAAAAGAGATCCTTGAAGCCCTCAAAGAGGTCAAAGACCCCGAAATCCCCATAGATATAGTGAACTTGGGACTTATATACGGCGTGCGTGTGAAGGATGATATCGCCTACATAGACATGACCCTTACGGTGCAGGGTTGCCCAGCTAAACAGTTCTTTGCAGATCACATACGTCAAAAGATCCTTGAAAAGTTCCCCCAGCTCAAAGACGTTGTTGTAGAATTTGTATTTGAGCCTCCTTGGAGCAAAGACAAGATCTCCGAAGAAGGAAAACAGCAGCTGAGGAAATTAGGATGGGACATCTAAAAGATCACATAAAAGCCCTTGCGGAGGCTATAGAGCGAGAGTCTGTTCTTATCCACAGGGACGCCCTCATAGATGGCTACAAGGACATTCACAGGCTTTCTAAGTTCGGCATAGACAGGATCATAAAGAAGGCAGCTGAATACGGCGGAAAAAAGGGAGCAAAGACCCTGAGGGAGCGGTACGGTGTCTATACGGATCGCCTTGACGAAGCCCTTGAACTGCTTACAATAATAGCGGAATCCTCAAGACTTATAGATCTGATGGAATACGACCTTGACAAGATGGAGATATACGTTGAGGGGTCAATCCTCGTGGAAGCGGTGGGAAAGAGCGAAAAGCCCGTATGCAAACCTATGGCGGGCTTTTTTAAAGGGTTCTTGACAGACCTTTTAGATAAAAAATTTGAGATAGAAGAGACCAGCTGTGCGGCTCAGGGGAACAAAAGGTGCACCTTCAAGATAAAGGTAAAGTAGCCCTCTCCAAGCTAAAAGAAGCGATTCCCAAGGTAGAGCGCTTCGTAAAGGGTCGTATAGAGGAGTTTGAGAAGCTCGGAAGGGAAGGAAAGACCCGCTTTAACTTCAGACCTTTCCTTGATCTTGACTTTGAGGCAGGTGTATTCTCGGAGCTGTGCTTCTGTCTTCTGACAGCCAACTCCTCCGCCACGATGGGAATAAAACTGCAGGCTCAATTGGGAGATGAAGGTTTTTTCAATGAAAGCCTTGAGTCTCTCACGGAATCCTTCCGCAGGGCGGGTCACCGCTTTCCCGAACAGAGGGCTTACAGGATTGTTGAAGTTAGAGAAAGGTGGAGCGAAATAAAACGTCTCTTGGAAACAACGAAAAGCAGCAAACAGCTAAGATACCTGCTGGCGGATCCCAAATCCCAGTTCAAAATAAAGGGCTTCGGATACAAGGAAGCCTCCCACTTCCTGAGAAACATAGGCAGAAAAGATCTCGCCATCATAGACAGGCACATATACAGGTTCCTCGTAGAAAACGGTCTCTTTGGGGAGGTCAAAACCCTAACCCCCAAGCGCTACCTTGAAGCGGAAAAAGTTCTTGAAACCCTGTGTAAAGACCTCGGAATAACCCAAGCGGAGCTTGATCTCTACATCTTTTACCTAAAAACGGGAAAGGTTTTAAAGTAGTAGCGTAAATATGGTCAAGCTAAAGATCTGCGGTATAACTAGGGTTGAAGATGCCCGACTCGTTGCTGAACTGGGGGTGGATTATTTGGGGATAATCCTATACCCCAAAAGTCCCCGTTTTGTTCCAAAAGAAAAGAGGGGGGAGCTAATCAGAAGTGTAAGCGGTGTTAAAAAGGTTGCGGTAATGGTGAACCCCTCCTTAGAGGAAGCTCTGGAGGTCCTCGGAGAAGGTTTTGACTTTATCCAGCTTCACGGGGAGGAAAGCCTTAATTTTGCAAGAAGGATAGGATTAGAAAGGGTCATAAAAGCCTTCAGAGTAGGGGACAAATCCGTGAAGATAGCTGAAGAGTGGAAAAAAGCCCACGGGATACTCCTTGATACCTACGTAAAGGGTTCTTACGGGGGAACGGGAAAAACCTTTAACTGGGATATAGCCAAAGAGATGGTTGAAAGGGGCTTTAGGGTTTTCCTTGCTGGCGGACTTAACCCTGACAATGTAGAGGAAGCGGTGAAGAAGGTTAAACCCTATGCGGTGGACGTATCATCCGGTGTAGAAAAGAGTCCCGGGGTAAAGGACAGAGCCAAAATAGAAGAATTCGTAAAAAAAGTTTTCAGTTTCCGATAAGCTGTCTTTCAAGGTCTCTCAGGTCGTCAAATACAAAATCCGGCTTGAATCCAGCCTTTTCTATCTCTTCCCTTTTGTATTTACCTGTGGTCATGAAGACCGTCTTCAAACCGACCTTTTTTGCTCCCATAAGATCCGTGTATATATCATCGCTTATCAGGTAAACTTCATCTCTCGGCAACCCCTTCAGGGCAAGCTCTATAAACTGGGGAGAGGGCTTTCCGAGGTTGGGGAGTTCCTCCTCATAACCGGTGGCATGAACCAACAGGCGGGCTACCGATCCCGCCCCCGGGAAGAAGAGACCGTCCGAGTCCTTTACTATCCTCGTGAGGTTTACCGGAACTATCTTGGCTCCCTTCAGGAAGACCGCCGATACAGCCGTCTTTAACTTTGTAAAGTCAATCTCCTTATCCTGACCTACGACTACCGCATCAACTTCGTAATCCCTTTTAACCTCAAACCCCGACTTTGCTAAAAACTCCGCAAGCATGGGCGTTCCTATAACGAAAATCTTGCGGAAGCCCTTATCCTTCAGATAGTCGGGTAGCACAGCCACCGGGGATATGAACTCGCCATCTTCAAGGTCAAAACCTTTTTCTTTTAACTTCTCAACTATCAAGGAAGGGGGTCTTGTGGAGTTGTTGGACACTATCCTGAAGGGTATACCTTTGGCTTTCAGGTTCTTTATGAAGGTGGGGGCATAGTCAAAAGGGTTAAACTCCTTGTCCTTTGTGAGAACCCCGTCCATATCTATCAGAAGGGTCACCATGGCAAATATTGTGAACCTCTCCTCCCTTACGGAGGGAGCTTCCGGTAGGGGACTGTGCCCCACCCGGAAGACCCGCATGGGGATTCCTGCTTCAACGAGGGCTTTCCACCTTCTCCACAGGCGTAAGTTCGGGTCGCTCCGACCCTACCACCCGTAAGGTGGGTGAGACCTTAACCCCTTCGCTCCTAACCGAGTCCCAAACTTTTATCACTAAGGTGGAGGCTGGCATTACACCCTTGTAGCTCTCCACCTGCATAAATTATTTTAGCTTTCTACTCTGCTACATGCAACCCTAAAACGCCCTTACGGGCGATGCATTGCACTCCCTCCCTTACGGAAGGAGACTTAGGGCATAGATTTAGTTAAAATCTTTCTACATGCGCATAATCCTGTTTTCCGGAAAGGGAGGTGTAGGAAAAACCACCGTATCCGCCGCCACGGGTTACAACCTCTCTCAGAGGGGCTATAAGACCATTGTCGTTTCCCTTGACCCAGCCCACTCCCTTGCGGATGCCTTTGACCTGAGCCAAGAGGAAAGGCTGAGCGCCAAGGGTCTGCCCATAAAGATAAACGAAAACCTCTATATTCAGGAGATTGACATCCAAGAGGAAATTGACCGCTACTGGGGCGACGTATACAGGTTTTTGGAGATCCTCTTTAACACCACAGGTTTGGACGAGGTGGTGGCGGAAGAACTCGCCATCCTACCGGGGATGGAGGAAGTCACCAGCCTCCTTTATGTCAACAAATACTACAGGGAAAAGGAGTTTGACGTTCTCATCTTGGATCTCCCGCCTACGGGGGAGTCTCTGAGGTTCGTTTCCATGCCCACGGTTCTCAAGTGGTATATGAAAAAGATCTTCAAAACGGAAAGGCTCGTTATGAAGGTTGCACGCCCGGTGGTCAGTCGGGTGTCCGACGTTCCGCTTCCCGACGAGTCCTACTTCAAAGCCCTAGAAAACTTCTACGAGAAGCTAAAGGGGGTTGACGAGATCCTTATAGATCCTTCTGTGACCTCCGTCAGGCTCGTATCAAACCCCGAAAAGATGGTTCTAAAGGAAAGCCAGAGAGCCTTTATGTATTTCAACCTTTTCGGGGTAAACGTGGACGCCGTGATAGTTAACAAGGTTATACCCCACGAGGCGGAAGACTGCACCTATCTGAGAAAGTGGATGGAGATCCAAGAAAGGTATGTAAGGGACATAGAGGGTTTTTTCTCACCCGTGCCCGTTTTTAAGGTTCCTCTGCTTGAGGAAGAGGTCTGCGGGGAAGAGAAGCTGAAGCTCTTGAGCGAACTCATCTACGGGGATCGCGACCCTTCGGAGGTTTTCTTTAAAGAGAGAGCCTACGAGTTTATAGAGGAAAACGGAAGCTACCGCATAAAGATAAGGGCACCCTTTGCAGACAAAAAGGGTCTTACGCTCCTAAAGAGTGAAGAGGAGATAATCGTAAGGGTCGGCAACTTCAAAAGCCACATCATGCTTCCCAGAAAGCTGAGAAACTTGGAACCCAAGGGGGCAAAGATAGAAAAGGGATACATATACATAAACCTCGGCTAAGAGATTTTATGAAGGTCCTTCGCTTTGCCTTAGCCTTCGCCTTCGGAACCCTCCTAAGCAGGATTTTGGGCTTTGTAAGGGATGCAACCATAGCCTTTTTCTTCGGAGCTTCCCACGTGGCGGATGCCTTCTTCGTAGCCTTCAGGCTACCCAACAGCCTAAGAAGGATTTTGGGAGAAGGCGGGCTAAATGCCTCCTTTGTTCCTCTCTATACCCAAACGCTTGAAAGGGGTAAGGATAAAGAGTTTTTGAGCAGTGTTCTGGGGTTTTTGCTCCTTAGCTCAGTTCTTGTGTCCCTGATGGGATCTCTGCTTTCCGAGCAGATAGTCACATTGATAGCTCCCGGTCTGAGGGACGCTGAAACCTTTGAGCTGGCGGTATTTATGGCAAGATTTCTGTTTCTGTATGTCCTCTTTACCTCCCTATACGCTTTGCTGATGGGGATATTTAACGTGAGGGGCAGGTTCTTTCTGCCCGCCTTTGCACAGGGGCTTTTCAACCTAACCT
>WFYH01000226.1 GCA_015490215.1 Aquificaceae bacterium | reverse complement strand
CTTTAAACTTGACCACAAGCTCCCTGTTCCTGACTAGGATTCCATATTCGGGTTTACCCTTCACAGCTCCGCCTACACATTCTTTAACCGTTCTCTTACCTTCCTTTTGAATACGAAAACATAAAGGCTTTTTTGTGTATATAACCATATTCTTTCCGACTTTTCTCGCTTTTTCTACTTTTAATCTCTCCTCTTTTGGGACTATATAAACATACTTTCCTATCCTGTAAACCTCATAGTCAGGTTTTTTAGGTGGTTTGGGAACTTTTTTAACTCCGCAAGCGCCAATAAACACCATTACAAAGCTAAAAATAAAAAACTTTAGCTCTTTCATGTTGGCAGACTTGACAAAGAAAAATTTTAAACTAAAATTAGTTTTTGCCGAATCCCCTAAAGGAGGTGAAAAATGAAAAGAAAGATAAAATACATAACTAAACTTGAGCTTGTAGAAAACCTTAGCGATAATGAAAAGAGAGATCTAAAGCAGGTCACAGAAAAGTTCGCTTTTAGAACCAACAACTACTACAACTCCCTCATAAACTGGGATGATCCTGATGATCCTATAAGAAGGATAGTCATTCCCACCCTTGAAGAGCTTGAGGTGTGGGGTAAACTTGACGCTTCAAACGAGAGCAAATATATGAAGGTCCACGGGCTTGAACATAAATACCCCGATACCGCCCTCCTTTTGGTTACGGATGTGTGTGGTATCTACTGCAGGTTTTGTTTTAGGAAGAGGCTCTTTATGAACGACAACGACGAGGTTGCAAGGGACGTTTCCGAGGGGCTTGAATACATAAGAAACCATCCCGAAGTCAACAATGTCCTTCTAACTGGAGGAGACCCACTTGTCCTTGCAACCTTCAAGCTGGAGAAGATCCTTAAAGCCCTTGCGGAGATCCCCCACGTGAGGATAGTAAGGATCGGCTCCAAGATGTTGGCGGTTAACCCCTTCCGTGTGATAGATGATCCCGACCTGCTCAAACTATTTGAGTGGTTCAACACAGAAACGGGAAAAAAGCTTTATCTTATGAACCACTTTAACCACCCGAGGGAAATAACCGATGAGGCGAAGAGGGCTGTTGAGCTTGTCCAAAAGACTGGAACGACTCTGACCAATCAGACACCTATACTCAGGGGTATAAACGACGATCCGCAGACCTTAAAACAGCTTCTTGAAGAACTTTCCTTCATAGGTGTCCCCCCTTACTATCTGTTCCAGTGCAGACCCACCGCAGGCAACAAGACCTACTCCACACCTATAGAGGAGACCCTTGATCTCGTGGAGGCGGTTCGTGCGGAAGTGTCGGGCCTTGCTGCGAGGGTAAGATACGTTATGTCTCACGAAAGCGGTAAGATAGAGATACTCGGCAAAACCAACGACCTTATATTCTTCAGATACCACAGAGCTGCCGACCCCAAGGATAGAGGTAAATTCATGGTATACCGCAGAAACCCCGAAGCCCACTGGTTTGACGACTACACCGAACTGGTGGACGAATACAGGGTTGAAGTCCAAGAGGAATACGTTTAATCTAAAACGATAATGGAGATAGCGCCCCATTACGTCCTCCTTGCCAAACTGGAGGAGGAGATAAGTTACCAGCGTAAGGTTATAAACTCTTTCCTTTTTTTAAGTGAAACTTCCTCGGATCTTGTTTCCAAGAGCTTAGACGTACTGAGAAGGCTCGTAAGGGGGCTTAGGCTTATTACCCTCGTGTTAGCTGAATTTGAAGCCCTGTCCGACAGATACGCCAAGGAGCAAGCTCTTCTGCTCGTTTCCGAGAGCCTCTACCTTTCAGCCCTTTTGCTACCCACAATAGAGAACTACTCCCCCCTGTTCCTAGAGAGTATATCCGTTTACGATGAACCGATAGTTGAAAGGATAGAAGCGGTTTCGGGTTTTCTTGAAAACTCTCTTCAAGATATAGAGGACTTGGCTGTTGAGGAAGTTATACAGACGGTTGAGGATATCCAAAAGACCCTTGAATACCACATACTCGTCGGAGAGAAAACCTTAGGTAGAATCTCTTAATATGGCAGAGCAAAAGAAATACGGCGAGATTGCCATAGAGCAGGCGGAGCTGGAGCCTTGGGAAAATCCCGCCCCCGAAAGGGATTACATGATAGAAATAACCTTTCCAGAATTTTCCTGCCTGTGCCCCCGCTCTGGTTATCCTGACTATGCAACCATAAAGATAAGATACATACCCGACAAATACATAATTGAACTTAGGTCTTTAAAGCTGTGGCTTAACAAGTTCAGAAACAGATACATATCCCACGAGCAGGCTACCAATGAGATATACAAAGCTCTCTACGAAACCCTCAAACCGAGATTTTTGGAAGTTATAGGGGACTTTAACCCAAGGGGAAACGTTCATACCGTAGTTAGAGTAAGAAGCGACGGCAAGTATGAGTAATCATTTTTCCCTTCTGGTGGCTTTAACGGTCATCTCTTTACCTATCTCTATAACTATCCACCACGCTCTTATTTCTCTTTGCACTTTGATCGGTATCTACTTAGCTATCAAAAGTAAAATGTATCCCTCAAAAACCCTTCTTCTCACGCCGCTTCATATCTTTAACTTTGCCACGGTCCTTTCCACAGCCCTCTATGTGCCCGAAAAACTCACCTACGCTCTTAAATACTCCTTTCTACGTTACAGCTACATCTTTCCACATCTTATAAAACCCCCTTCTACCGAAATACTCAATAAAATATCTTTTGCACTTGTTATACAGGGCTACCTTCTTATTCCTGTTTTCCTTTACAACCTTTTGGTCCTAGACCGCTATAAGCTCTTGTGGGGAAGTATCTTCAAAGTTGCGGAAATCTATGCCCTCTTTACCCTATTTTCTGTGGGTCTTTTCCTGCAAAAGAGAAACCCTTTTTACGCCATATCCGCCATTGTCTTCTTTGGGATAATGATAGCTCCCGCAAGAAGGGCGGAACTTCTCGGTCTTATGTTGACCATACTCTTTATGGTCTTTTTGTATGTTCGCCATAATAGACGGTATCTAAAGGCGGGTCTTGCTGTGCTCGGTAGCCTTGTTATCCTTGCGGTTGGCGGGTTCTTGTATTTGGCAGAGTATAAGAAGGATCACAGGTTTGTAACAGCTATGAGGATAATAGAAGGGGAAATTACCCTTAACGATGAAGTATTAAATAGTTTGTCCTCAAGAAGATGGGATATTTTAAAAGCGGGTCTTAAGGTTATAGAAAAGGATTTCTCCCAAGGAAATATAGTTCACCTGCTTATAGGGCACGGCATATACAGCGGGCAGAAACTTGACCCGCCCCCGCCGATACGGGGACTTGAATTCTACGAGTCTATTGTTTTTGTTCAAGAGTTTATACAAAGGGGATTTCTCGGAGTTATAGCTATGATTTTTATTTTTGCAAGGTCTATAATTTTCCTGATAAGACTTAATTTAGATGATCAAAGGGAGATTATACTTCTACCTTTTGCTGCTTATCTTGTTTTTTACAACCTATCAACTATATTTACGCCCTATGTGAACGCTACGATGCCTCTCGCTTTATTCACCTTTGCAGTTGCAGAAGCCTGTAAAAGGAATAAAGTTCAGGCAGGTTCTACCGTCTGAGTTAGACTTGGAAACGGATAAAGACCTAGAGCCTTGCTAATTGAAAGTGGATGGGAAAGCACGCTATAAAGTATCATATGAGAACTATTTTCAATAAAGCTGAATGAGATAATAAACTTTATAATGTCCAACTCACTTCATGCAAAACTTTAGATCGTATAAGGCTTTGTAGAAGTGAGCTTAGAGACAAGCATAAGGAATGCTACATGGGTAATCCTGTAAAAGTCTTCTTCATCAAAGGGTATAGTCCATAGCTGTTTTCTGAACCATTCATTCACCCTCTTTTTGAAGCCAGCGTTCTTATTGTATTACCTCTTGTAATGAATAAGCTATGTCCCGAACGTAAACGTCAGTTAGACTCTTGAGTTTGTAGATAAATCTTTCATCAACCGGCTTAAGCTGAGGGATATCCCCACGGGCTATCTAATGGACTTTGTCTAAAACGAACGTGGCTATTTTTTCAAGACCTTTAACGGTTTATTTGGTCTACGTTTAAGGCTTCCCCCTTTTCAAGGAACCACTCACAGGAGGCGGAGGGACAAACTGTATTGAAAATAGCCACCTCTAAAAAGTTTGATATCCCGAAGGTGTCGCACCTGGGCCTGTTGGCTCTTTCAAACTACCTTAGGATAGTATTCGCATGGAAAACGGTTCTGCCGTCCGGAGCTATGGGGTCTTTGAGTTCCAAGCTGAATATGGGTTTTCCCGTATTCGCCTAGCAGATCACTTTTTCCCTCTTCAAGGATAACCCCTATGTCAAGCCTTTTTCTTTCTATCAGTTCTCTAAAGACAGCGTAAAGCTCCTCTTGAAGTTGCCTTTCTATCCTTTTTGTGGTCATATTAAAGATTATGAACCCCGATCTTGTAGTGTCCATAGGGCAAAAGGCTCTTGAGATGACGGTTCTATTGGCCATGCCAGTTTTGGCTGCCACCTTCCTCGTAGGTTTGGTGGTTAG
>WFYH01000225.1 GCA_015490215.1 Aquificaceae bacterium | reverse complement strand
GTGGTTTCCGCCTTCTCAACGGTGGGTCTCTCTCTGGGTGGAGGCGAAGGACTCAGCTTCTGCGCCCACTGGTCATCTGCAAGTAAACTCCTTCTTATCCTCACCATGATAGTAGGAAGGGTTGGAATTTTGAGCTTCCTGCTGGCACTGGTGGGAAGGGAAAAGGAAAGGAGGCTTCGTTATCCGGAGGCTAAGGTTCTCCTTTGAGAGCTTCCACCTTCCCTTCAAACTCTTTGCGTATCTTTTTGTTAGTTTGCTGGAGGAGCTTTTTCAAGATCGGCTTTAGAAGGGGTTCGTCCTCAGGCAATAGGCTGTATAGGGTTTCCCCAAGGATATCTTCCTTTTGCTCCACCCTAAGACATCTAAAACTCCTGTAAACCTCCTCCTTATCGTTAACCGCCAGCAGGTAAGGAACCAAATACCAAATATCAGGGTAGGACCGCACGTCAAGATCAGCTAAGCTTAAGGATTCATCTTCGTAGGTGATCTTAAAGCCGGTGATATAGGGGAAGACCGCCTTGCTCAATTCAAAAAGCTCCTTTTCAAATCCCTTTACAGGGACGGGCACGGAAGGGTTGTCCGTTTTAGCAAAGGAAATGATTCGGATAAACTCTTCAAGGTCTGTCATATCCCTTATAACCTTCCAAGCCTTTTTATCCATAAGCTCCCCTTCCATGCTAACCGCAGTGGATAGAACTGAATACTTCACTTCTTGGTCTTTTATAGAGGGAGAGTTTTTTAAAAGGTCTGTAGCCAGCTTCCTATCGGCGGGAGGCAGATATCTATTCATCATTACAAAGGTAAGAGTTACTAGAGAAAGAGCTTCAAAAGACCCTTCCGCTTCCTCTCGGCTTCCTATGAAAAAATCTCTTGCGGTTATCCCGGCGGATGTACACACATGAAGAGATACGTTCAGGGCGTTTATGGTTTCCTCGGAAAAGCCGAGGGAGTTCATCATATCTGTAACCTTCTTAAAGACGTCGGAAATATGGTGAGAGGGAAACTTATACCGATAGAAGCGAAAACCTTTCAGGGACCTTAACACCCTGAGAAGTTCCTTTTTAGCCCTTTCAAAGTCCCCCTCCATGAAAATGTCTATAAGTTCATCTACGTAGTCGTAGACCTTTACGTCTACCACATAGGGCATACCGTCAAGTTCGTAAAGAGTAGTTATGTAGTGGCTCTGATCAGGGAGTTTCACCGCTTCTATATACGCTCTCACGAAGTAGGAGATCGGTTCCACGAGCATAAACTGGGTTACAGCCCTGCTCATACAGAGGTTTTCCGACTCAAGTATCTTCTTAAGGAGCGTATGGTATGGGACTCCCTTGGTATTTTTGGAGAGCTTGGAGGCAATCCTTTTAAAGATCTCTTTCTCTTGAATCCTTTCAGGCATGGAGATGAGATCCCGAAATAACTCTGCTAACTCTTTCAGCTCTTCCCCCATGATTAAGTAGTGTAACTCCTTTTAAGCAAACTGTGAGGTAAAATCTAAGCTGATGAACCTCAGAAGAAGGGCAAGGTTCGGGGCGGACGAAAGGGCTTACATAGACGTGGTTCCCCTCGTTGATACCCTCCTTGCGGTGTTTCTGTTCTTGGCGGTTCTTGCCTTTCAGTCTCCCCTGACCTTTTTGGCGGTCAAGCTCCCCGAGGCGGAGAAAGGGGAAAGTCAGAGGATAAGGGCTTTGAGGGTTCAGGTAACCGAAAAGGGCGAATACCTTCTTGAAGGAAAGCCCGCAGACATAGCAACGGTGGAAAGAATGCTTGCGGACAGGAAACCCGCTTACGTTATAGTTGAAGCGGATGAAGATGCAAAGCACAAGCTTGTGGTGGCTGTAATGGACAGCGCCAAAAAGGCAGGGGTTGAAAACGTCATAATTGCGGTCCGCAAGAAAAAGAGATAACCTATGTTTTTCCTGAAAAAGCTGATAAGCTACTTCATACTTCCGCCGGGGATCTTCGTTGTCCTCTTGCTGGTAATCGGGGTGCTTAGCAAAAGGAACAAAGCGGTAAGGTTTTTGGCTCTGTCAGGCGCTTTGGTTCTTTACCTGATATCCACCGAACCTGTAAAGGATCTGCTTTACATACCCTTGGAGAGGATCTACCCGGTTCCCGATAGAGTGGAAGGAAATGCCATAGTGGTGCTCGGGGGCGGGGTATACGGAACGGGACACCTTAAAGGTAGCTCCTTCAAGAGGCTTATAACGGGGTATAAGCTCCATAAAGATACCGGTCTGCCCCTGATCTTGGCAGGGGGATCCGCCACGGGAACCGTCCCGGAAGCGGTGGTTATGCTTAGGGTCTTAAAAGAATTAGGGGCGGACGAGAAGAAGATCTTTATTGACGACAGGAGCAGGGACACGAGGGAAAACGCCCTCTACACCAAGGAGGTATGCCAGAGGATAGGATGCTCCAAAGTTACCCTTGTGACCTCTGCCTTTCATATGAAAAGGGCTGTGGAGATATTCAAAAAGGTAGGACTTAAGGTTCAACCTTATCCTACCGATTTTAGAACCGATCTCAAGTATACGGTATACAGCATATTTCCGAGGAGCGATGTGCTTAAAGACTCTTCTACAGCAATTCGGGAATATATAGGCTCCCTTTTCTACAAGCTCTTTTACTGAAATAAAACAAGATTATCCCTGTGGATGACTTCCTCCTTGGAGGTTTTTAAGATCTTTTTCACTTCAAAACCTTTTTTGCCCTTTATCTTTTCTATCTCTTCGCTGGAGAAGTTGACCTTTCCCTTGCCCACCGCAATACCCCTTTCGTCCACAACGCTGACTACGTCCCCCTTTGAGAAGAAGCCCTCCACCTTGATTATGCCCGCAGGAAGGAGGCTCTTACCCTCCCTGAGAGCCTGCGCTGCACCCCTGTCCACAAATATGGCTCCCTTGGGTTCTTCAACCATGGCGATACGGCGGAGCTTCCTCCTCGGTTTTTTGCGCAATGGTCTGAAGAGGGTCCCCGAGGTTTTAAGATCCCTCACACTCCTGAGATCGTCCTCCTTCCCCGTTATAACCACGGGTATGCCTATGGAGAGGGCGAGCCTTGTGGCTTCTAACTTGCTTCTCATCCCACCGCTTCCGAACTCGCTTCCAGCTCCTTTGACAAAACCCATAACGCTATTGATGTCTCTGACCTCTTTGATGACCTCGCCCTTATCGTTCAAAAGTCCCCCTGCGGAGGAGAGGATAACCAGCAGGTCCGCCTCTACCATGTAGCTGACGTATACGGAAAGGTAGTCGTTGTCTCCGAAGATAAGTTCGCTCACCGCCACCGTGTCGTTTTCGTTTATTACGGGAATAGCTCCGAGCCTGAGCATCTCCTCGATGGCACCCTTGGCGTTGCTGAAGCGATCCTCGTTTCCCTCTTTGAAAACGTCGCTCGTGAGCAGAACCTGACTGACCGTAAGTCCGTAGTTGGAGAAAACCGTATCGTAGAGGTGCATCAGGTAAGCCTGACCTATACCAGCCAAAGCCTGCCTGAGCCTCAGATCTTCGGGTTTGCTTTTGAAGTTCAGCTTCTTTGCCCCGCACAGAACAGCCCCCGAGGAGACTATCAGAACCTCATCACCCCTTGCTCTCAAATCCTTCACCGAGCTGGCGAGCCTTGACAAGAATGTAAGGTCTATGTCCCCTGCTTCCGTTTTAAGAAGGTTTGAACCTATCTTTACTACTAACCTCATGAAAGGCTCCTAAGAAGCTCCAAGAAGAACCTTTCCATCCTTTCAAGCTCTAAAATGCTTATGCTTTCCCTGTCCGTGTGGCTGTCAATAAGACTGCCGTGACCGAACACCACACACCTGTGACCAGCCCTGTGATAGTTAGCCGCATCGGTCCAAGAGGGCATAACACCCCTTTGGGGTCTCTCGCCGTTTGCCTTCAGATAGATCTCTTCAAGCTGATCCGCAAATTCCTCCGAACGGAAGTCTAAGAAGTTTTCTCCGTCCTCAAGGCGGTATTGTGCAGAGCATCCCGAGGGAAGGGTATTCAGAACCTGCTTTATCTTTTCCTCAAGGGATCTAAAATCCTCACCTTTGAGAACCTTTACCTCCAACAGCGCTTCGCACTCTTTCGGAACCGCGTAGAGCTTTGAACCGCCTCTCAGCATTATCACGTTGACCTTTCGGGAAAGCTCCCTTTCAAGGGTGCCGAGGATCTCCCACATAACCTTTACAGGATTTTCCGCTTTTTCGAACTCGGAACCGTGAGCGCTCGGACAGCGAACCTTCAGGGTGAACTCAAGGGCTCCCATCTGGGCGGTGCAGAGCCTGCCGTAGGTAGGTTCAAGAACGAGGGTTCTGTATTCTCCCTTAAAAACCTCTGCCATCTTCAGCGATCCGAGAGCGCTGTTTGTTTCCTCGTCAACTACAAAGGCTAAGGAGAGGGGTAGATCCGTGCTCTCGCTTTCCTTTACAAAGGTTTCCACAGCTACCATCAGGGAGGCAAGCGCCCCCTTTACATCGCTTGCGCCCCTACCGTATATCCTCCCGTCTCTTTCTACGGGTCTGTAGGCTCCCTTCATACCTGCTGGCGGGACCGTGTCAACGTGGCAGGAGATAAGAACATCCCCTTTACCCTTGAAGAACAGATTAAACCTGTCCCTTTCCACCTCCTGCCTTTCCAGTTTTATCCCGATCTTTGCAAAGAACCTCTCTATGAACTCTTGGATTTGGCGCTCCATTCCCGAAGGGCTTTTTATGGAGATGAGCTTTTTGAGAAGCTCGGAACTCTTCATCTCTCAGAAAGGCACAAAGGCGTAGCCTGAATTTTGAAGCTCTATAAGGGTTATCCAGCTGTTGGGGACCGTCTCCACGAAGGAAGGAACCGCCTTTACCTTGCCCCTTTCCATGGCTATCCCGCAAGCTTTTATGTCCACCTCGTAGATCTCCTTCAGGGTTCTGAGCTGTTCCTGAATGAACTTTATCTTTTCCGCCTTCTTTTTAGGAAGCCCCGAGAGGTCTTTGTTTACAACGGGTATACAGTGGGAGTGGATGGTCACCACAAAACGGTAGCTCTTCCCTTCCTTTATAAGGCTCTCTGCGGTCTTCTTTATCAGGGACAGGCGCAGGCTTATCCAGTCCAGATCGCCGACCGCACAGTCAAAGACCGCCTTGAGAGGTTTTTCTTCTTGACCGAGAGCCAAGGATACGGCCAAAAGTCCAGAAAGAACAAGCCCCCTCATACTACTGACCTCCTTCAGATAATTTTGCTGAATCCTTCAAAAGCCCTGTAGGAACTTCTAACATTAGGTCCGCAGGCGACGAATTTAAAGCCCAGCCTATAGGCGGTTTCCTCTATCCTCTTGAACTCCTCTTCGGTGTAGTATCTAACCAGCTCGTGGTGCCTGAGGGAGGGCGGGTAATACTGTCCCACCGTGAGGATGTCGCAGTTTACACTCCTGAGATCCTCCAAAACTCTCTCTATCTCCGAAAAGGTCTCTCCGAAGCCTACTATAAGGGCGGACTTGGTGGGAATATGGGGGGCTATCTCCTTGCTCATTTTCAGGACTTTAAGGCTCCTTTTGTAACTTGCCCCTCTTCTCACGTAGGGGTAGAGTCTTGGAACCGTCTCCACGTTGTGGTTCAGAACCGCAGGTCCGCTTTCAAGGACCTTCTCCAAAGCCCTCTTGCTTCCACCAAAGTCGGGGATGAGGACCTCTACCTTAACGTCTGGGATGTTTTCTTTCAGAATCCTCACGCACTTGGCAAACTGAGATGCCCCGCCGTCGGGGAGGTCGTCCCTCGTCACAGAGGTTATAACCACATACTTGAGTCCGAGAGCTTTTACAGCCGACAGGAGCCTGTAGGGTTCCTGCGGGTCTGGAGGTAAGGGATCCCCACGCTTTACGTTGCAGAAACTGCAACCCCTCGTGCAGCGGTCACCGAGGATCATAAAGGTGGCGGTCCTTGATCCGAAGCACTCAGATATGTTGGGACACCTTGACTCCTCACAGACGGTGTTGAGCTTTGCCTTTCTGAGGATTTTCTTGACCTCGTTTACCTTGGAAAGCTCCAGAACCGGTTTACGATGTGCGGGCATTTAGTTTAAAGTATAAATATGGTTGAGGTAGAAAAGGTTGTAAAAGAGGGGCTGACCTTTGACGATGTGCTCCTCGTTCCCGGGTATTCTGAGGTTCTGCCCCACGAGGTAGACGTCTCCACCTACATAACACCTACCATAAAGCTCAACATCCCCATAGTTTCCGCCGCTATGGATACGGTTACGGAAGCCCGTCTTGCCATAGCCTTGGCAAGAGAGGGAGGAATAGGGATAATCCACAGAAACATGTCCATAGAGAGGCAGGCTCAGGAGGTTGAAAAGGTAAAGAAATCCGAAAGCGGTATGATCCTTGACCCCGTCACCGTTGGACCCGATACCACGGTAAGGGAAGCCCTTTCTATAATGGAGCGCTACAAGATTTCCGGTGTCCCTGTGGTAGATTCCGAGGGTAAACTGGTGGGAATTCTCACCAACAGGGACCTCAGGTTCCTAAAACCCACCGATTACGACAAGCCCGTATCTCTGTTTATGACGAGTGAAAACCTAATAACTGCTCAGGAGGGCATAACTCTTGATGACGCTACCGAACTCTTCCAGAGATACAAGATTGAAAAGCTCCCCATAGTGGACAGCGAAGGGAGGATAAAGGGGCTGATCACCATAAAGGACATAGTAAAGAGGATGAAATACCCCAACGCCTGCAAGGACGAGATAGGAAGGCTCAGGGTGGGAGCGGCGGTGGGCACGGGAGAGGACACCCTCAAAAGGGTTGAGGCGCTTGTATCCGCAGGTGTGGACTTGGTGGTCGTGGACACCGCCCACGGGCACTCCAAGAGGGTGATAGAGACGGTAAACCTCATAAAGAGGGAGTTTCAGAACCTCCCCTTGGTAGCCGGAAACGTTGCTACCGCAGAGGGAACAAAGGCTCTCATAGATGCAGGTGCGGACGCGGTTAAGGTGGGCGTAGGTCCGGGCTCCATCTGCACAACCCGTGTGGTTGCGGGTGTGGGTGTTCCCCAGATAACTGCAATTATGGATGCTTACTCGGTTGCCAAGGACAGCGGAATTCCCGTAATAGCGGACGGGGGGATAAGGTATTCGGGGGACATAGTCAAAGCCCTTGCGGCGGGTGCAAGCGTTGTAATGCTCGGAAATCTCTTAGCGGGCACCGAGGAAGCTCCCGGAGAGACCATCTACTATCAGGGAAGGGCTTACAAGGTCTACAGGGGTATGGGTTCCCTCGGTGCCATGATGTCAAGGCTTTCTTCCGACAGATACGGTCAAGACAAGTTGGAGAAGTTCGTTCCCGAAGGTATAGAGGGAAGGGTTCCCTACAAGGGGAAGCTGAGCGATGTGGTATACCAGTTGGTGGGCGGTCTGAGATCCGGAATGGGTTACGTGGGAGCGAAGGATCTGAAGGAGCTGAGGGAAAAAGCGAAATTCGTAAGGATAACGTGGGCGGGATACAGAGAATCCCACGTGCACGACGTTCAGATAACCAAGGAGGCACCCAACTACTGGGTGGAGTGAAACCATGAGGTTCAGGGAAATTGACCTACCGGGAGTAGGGAAGAAATACACCCTTGAGCTTGACGGGGGAGGAGAGCTGACCCTGATAATCCACAACACGGGCAGGCGGGAGATATACATAATTGAAGAGGACGAGGAAGAACCCACCTGCGTTATATCCCTCACGGAGGACGAAGCCAAGGAGCTGGGCTTCCTCCTTGCCGGAACCACCTATCAACCCGTTGCCCCTGAGAGAATGGAACTCATCATGAAAGAGATGGTTATGGAGTGGGTAAAGATAGGGGAGGGTTCAACCCTTGTGAACAAAACCATAGCGGAGTCCCAGATAAGAAAGAGGACGGGAACTTCAATAGTGGCAATAATCAGGGACGGGGACATGTTGGTAAACCCCGATCCCTACGAGACGAAGATACTGAGCGGAGATACCCTTGTTATAGTGGGCAGAAGGGAGCAGATAAACAGGTTCCTTGAATTCTGCGGGGACTGCTCAATCTGAGCTATGGAGCATCCCTTTCTATTTCTTCAGATAAACCTCCTCTTCATTTTGATGTTTATTTCCGCCTACCTACTGAGGAAGGTGAGCGTCCCTCCCATAATCTCCTTCCTTATAGTGGGTTTTTTAGGGAAGCTCTGGATAACCCACGAGAGCACCCAACTCCTTTACCTGTTCAAAGAGGCGGGTATAATCCTCCTTTTTTTCTTCATAGGTCTTGAGTATTCCTTTGAAAGACTCAAGGGCATGGTCAATGCGATAAAACCGGGAGTCGTTGACCTGCTCTTTAACTTCTTCCCCATATTCTTTTTAGCCAAGCTCTTCGGGTTTGATACCGTTACCTCCCTCATAATAGCGGGTGTCTTTTACCCATCCAGCACCTCAATTGTGGCAAAGCTCCTTATGGACTTCAAGCGCTTGGCTTCTCCAGATGCGGAGCTTCTGATAGGCATACTCATATTTGAGGATCTGGTTGCCATCATCCTGCTCTCTATTCTTATACCCATGAAAGAGCTGGGAGGGTTCCAACCACAAGCCCTGCCCGTCAGCCTTTTGAAGATACTCCTTGTCCTTGCGGGCTTTTACATCCTCTACAGGTGGGTCATCCCTAAGGTTCAGGGATGGCTTGATAGAGTTTCCGAGGAAGAGACCTTCATCTTTTTTATGCTGGGAACCGTTATGGTGATAGGAGTTTCCTTTAAGGAGGTGGGTCTCTCGGAAGCGCTCGGTGCCTTCTTGCTCGGAGTGCTTGTTCCCGAAACGAGAGTTGCGGAGAACATAGAAAAGCATCTTTCCTCCCTAAAGGAGCTTTCCATAGGAGTGTTTTTCTTTTTCTTCGCTTACGAGAGCGAGCTGGTGGTTCCAGAAAGCCTGAGCTTCCTTCTTCTCCTTATCCTTTTGGGGATAGTCCTGAAGGTGGTTTCCACCTACGTAGCGGGATACGTCTACGGTATGAAGAAAAGGGCAAGGCTCAGAACCTCCCTCTCCTTTGTACCCCGAGGTGAGTTTTCGGTAATAATCTCATCCCTTGAGCCTACGGTAAAGAGCATAACCATTCCCTTTATTTTCACCACCGCAGTAGTGGGCAGCTTTATGTTCGTTATCGCTCCAAAGGTTGCGGACTTCTTCTATCCCCCTAAGAAGAAGAGAAGGTCACCCCGCCGGAAAAAGCGTATCGGCAAACCAGGGTCCTCTATAGTCAATAATTTTTATAGACCCTTAGCAATCCTGCCATGAAACCCAAAGAAGTGATGGAGGTTCTGAGGATC
>WFYH01000224.1 GCA_015490215.1 Aquificaceae bacterium | reverse complement strand
GGACTTATGGAAACCCAAAGGGTTTTGATGGAGAACAACCTGCGTGACAAGATAAGGGTCAGGATTGACGGAGGACTCAGAACCGGAAAAGACGTGATAATCGGTGCGCTCCTCGGTGCTGAGGAGTTTGGCTTTGGAACCGCTGCGATGATAGCGGAAGGCTGTGTTATGGCAAGAGCCTGTCACCTTAACACCTGTCCCACCGGGGTTGCCACCCAAGATCCCAAATACAGGGCAAAGTTCAAAGGTAAAGTTGAAAACGTTATGGCTTACTTCAGGGCGGTGGCAAGGGAAGTGAGGGAAATCCTCGCGGAGATGGGATTCAGGAGCCTTGACGAAATAATAGGAAGGACGGATCTCATAGAGGTTGTCCGCTACGACGAGTTTCCCGGATCCAAGAGAATTAAGGTAGAAGCCCTTCTTGAGAGCTATCCAGAAGACAAACCCAGAAGATGCCTTGTGGAACGCAACGACAACCCCGCACCCAACTACAACGACGAGATACTAAAGGACGTTCTTCCCTACATAGAAAAAGGTCAGCCCTTTGAGAAGGAGTATCCCATAAGAAACATCCACAGGACGATCCCGACCAAGATCAACTACTACATTGCGGTCAAATACAGGGACGAAGGTCTCCCAGAGGACACAATAAAGCTTACCTTTAGAGGAACAGCGGGTCAGAGCTTTGGAGCTTTCAACCACAGGGGAGTGACGCTCAAACTCATAGGAGACGCCAACGACTACGTAGGTAAAGGTATGTGGGGAGGAAAGATAATCCTGATACCCGAAGGTGTTGAGAAGACCCACGAGAATGTGATAATGGGCAACACCTGCCTCTACGGAGCCATCGGAGGAAGCTCTACGCAGCGGGAAGAGCGGGGGAGAGGTTTGCGGTAAGAAACAGCGGTGCTATAGCTGTCGTAGAGGGAACAGGGCATCACTGCTGTGAATACATGACTGGCGGTATAGTGGTGGTTCTCGGAAACGTTGGCTACAACGTAGGTGGTGGAATGACCGGAGGTCACGCTTACATCCTTGACGAAGAAGATACCCTCCCCCACAAGATAAACCCCTCCTACGTTTACATAAGGAGGCTTGTGGGTGAAGAGGAAATCTCGGAACTGCGCCAGCTCATAGAAGAACACTACAAATACACCTCAAGCTCACGGGCTAGGGAAATCTTAGAACGCTTTGACGAATACCTACCCAAGTTCTGGAAGGTTATCCCCTTGGAGCAAAAGGATAGAGACCCTTACAGAGAAAGGGAACCCGAAGAAGTGGCGAAGGTTTAAAGAGGGCAACTATCTGGACAAAACTTCCTCTACCAGAGTAAGCCCCTGAAGGCGTGCGTAGACAACAGCTTCCCTGAATTCGTTTAAGGTTATCCTCCTTGCAAGCTCGGGGTAGTTTTTCGCCTTGTAAAAGGGAAAGTACTGGTCCATCATATTAACCGCTAAGTGGGGATCAAGGTTCTTTAGGAAATCCACAACCTCCTTGGGTGAGGATATACGGTTTGGCAGAATAAGATGCCTGACCAAGAGACCCCTTACCGCTATACCCCTGTGGTCTACTTTTAAATTTCCCACCTGTCTATACATCTCTTTCAGAGCAGTGGTAGCGTGCTTGACGTAGTCCTTTACTTTTGAATACTTCCTACCGAACTCCTCCTTCATATATTTGAGATCCGCAAGGTATATATCCACTATGCCGTCAAGGAGCTTTAGGGTCTCCAGAGAGTCGTAAGAGGAGGTATTGTAAACGAGGGGAATTCTTAGCCCCTTCTCTACTGCAATCAGCAAGGCTTCAAGGATCTGAGGCACGACGTGGGAAGGAGTAACAAGGTTTATGTTGTGAACACCCATCTCCTGAAGCTCTAGCATCATGGTAGCCAATTCTTCCGGTGTAACCTCCCTGCCCTCTCCAAGGTGGCTGATTTCGTAGTTTTGACAGTAAACACACCTCATATTACAGTAGGAGAAGAAGATAGTTCCGCTTCCCCTGTAACCCCTTATGGGAAACTCCTCTCCTAAGTGGGGAAAATAACTTGATACCACTGCATATCTGCCCGTTTTACATATCCCTGTCTCTCCCTCAAGTCTATTCACTTCACACCTGTGGGGACATACCCTGCAGGAAAGGAGCATTTCCTTAGCCTTTTCTACCCTCTCTGCCAGCTCACCTCTTTTGTAAAGTTTCAGGTAGGAAGGCTCCGCCCCCATACTTTCTTATTTATTCCCCACAGAGCGAAAAGTCCACACTACGGAAAGATCGCTCTGTTTCCTACTTTTCCTGCACCTCTTTGCTGGAAACGTGGTGACGTTTCATCACCTCTAAGAACAGAGGATTATCGGGTCTGAGGATGTGTTTTTCAAACTCTTCCAAGTTTATCTTGGTTTCTATCCTCGGCAGGTAGTGGTTGGCTGGGTTTGTCCCCATATCTGGGAACAGGACGAAGCCGTTTCTTTCCTTGATCATCTTGTAAACCTCGCTGTTGGGATCCTCTATATCCCCGAAGAACCTTGCCCTTGCAGGGCACGTAAGAACGCAGGCAGGTTTTCTGTGTTCGGGGGGCAACGTTTCATCGTATATCCTGTCTATGCAAAGGGTGCACTTTTTCATTACCTTGTCCGCCTCGTCAAACTCCCTGCACCCGTACGGACAGCTCCAAGAGCAGAGTTTACAACCTATACAGTCATCGTAGTTGACGAGCACTATCCCGTCCTGCTCCCTTTTGTAGCTGGCACCCGTTGGGCACACAGGAACGCAAGGGGCATCTTGGCAGTGGAGGCAGGATTTAGGAAGGTGGAACACCTGTGTATCGGGAAATTCACCCGTTTCGTAGGTCATTATCCTATTATACCAGACACCTGAGGGGTGAGCACCGTAAGGATCGTAATCCGAAAGCGGTCCGAAGGCAGCCTGCGTATTCCACTCCTTACAGTTGGTAGCACAGGCGTGGCAACCGACGCATGTGTTCAGATCTATAACAAGGGCATATTGAGGCATTTTGCTCACCTCCTGTTAGATTACAAGAATAACCCTCCTTCCTGCAACCAAACAGCAAATTTCCTTAATGGATTATAAGCTCAGCTTATCGGAACTATAAGCTATAATCTTATTTCCAGATTTCGCATGATTGTCAGCCTTAAAGAGTTGCTTGAAATCTTGGAACCCATAAGAGGAAAAAACAAGGTAGTCTTTACCAACGGGTGCTTTGATCTGCTTCATGCGGGGCATGTAGATTATCTGGAAAAGGCTAAATCTCTCGGGGACCTGCTGATAGTGGGGTTAAACTCCGACAGCTCGGTAAGAAGGATCAAAGGAAGCAAGAGACCCATAATGAGCCAAGATCTGAGGGCAAAGGTTCTTTCCTCCCTAAAGGCGGTGGACTATGTGGTTATCTTTGAAGAGGATACGCCCCTTAATCTGATAAAGAGAATAAAGCCCGACGTTTTGGTCAAGGGCGGAGATTGGGAACTGGACAAGATAGTGGGAAGAGAGTTTGTGGAGTCCTATGGCGGTAAGGTGGTTACCATACCCTTCGTTTACGATATCTCCACCACTAAGATAATAGAGGAAGTCTTGAGGAGGTATTGCTCTACTTCTTGAGGCTCTCTTGGAGCGTGTCTCTAAAGACGCTCCTTCTCTCTTCGCTGTAAATCTCGGTTATCCTGACTCCGAACTTTTCACCCACGACCACAAGCTCGCCCTTGGCTATGAGTTTGCCATTTACCTTTATGTCCACAGGCTCGGTGGTTTCCCTGTCCAGCTCAAGGACGGATCCGGGACCAAGGTTTATGAGGTCCTTTATCTGCATGGAGGTATAACCCACGACCACCTCCACGTCCAAGGGAATATCCATGAGGCGGTCAAGGATCTTTGCCATATCGCTGTCGGCAAGACTCTTTGTGGGAGCTGTTTGTTTTTCCTCTTCTCGGGGCTGCTCTTGGGCTTCCTCCGTAGGTTGCTGTTGTTGGGCTAAGGCTTCCTCCCACTGCTTGGCTAAATCTTCTTGAGATACTTCCTCACCACCCCCCTGCTGCTGCTGTTGGAGGGCTTCCTCCCACTGCTTAGCCAGCTCTTCTTGAGAGAGCTCCTCTTGCCCTTGCTCCTGCTCCTTCTCCTCTTCCATGGCACAACCTCACATATTCTGAATTTCCTTTAAAAGCTCCCGAGCCATCTCCTCTTCAGATACTTTCTTTATCGGCTTTCCCTCCTTAAACAGCCAAGCGAAACCCCTGCCACAGGCAAGACCTATATCTGCCTCACGGGCTTCTCCTATGGCGTTAACTACGCAACCCATTATGGCTACCTTCAGGGGTTTGTCCACATCCTTGAGGCTCTCTTCCACCTCCTTGACCACCTTGGGAAGATCAACTTCTATTCTACCGCAGGTAGGGCATGCTACTATCTCAACACCCCTACGCCTCAGACCGAGGGAGCTGAGTATCTCGTAAGCCGTTTTAACCTCAACTTCTGGGTCATTGGTCAAGGAAACCCTAACCGTGTCGCCTATGCCCATAAAGAGCAGTATCCCTATACCTACTGAGGATTTTATTATCCCCTTTGTTCCCATACCAGCCTCTGTTATCCCTATGTGGAGGGGGACATCTGTTCTCTCGGCGAAGATCATGTTCGCCTTTACGTTCTCAAGGACATCCGAACCCTTTATGGAAACCTTATAGTTGGTAAAGCCCCACTTTTCAAATTTTTCGGACCAACGCAGAGCGCTGTGGGCAAGAGCTTCCGCACAGGGGTATCCGTATTTGTCCAAAAGGTCCTTCTCAAGGGAACCGGAGTTTACACCTATCCTAACCGCTACACCCTTCGCTTTAGCCTCCTGAACTATATCCCTTACTATTTCCTCCTTACCTATGTTTCCCGGATTTATTCTTATCCCGTGGACACCCCTTTCCATTGAAAGAAAGGCGTAAGAGGGTGCAAAGTGGATATCCGCTATAACCGGCATGGGACTTTTCTTGACTATCTCTTCAAGAGCCTCCACATCTTCCTTGTGGGGAACTGCGACACGGATAATTTCGCAACCAGCTCTGTAGAGCCTGTTTATCTGCTCAAGAGTAGCCTCTACATCATGGGTTT
>WFYH01000223.1 GCA_015490215.1 Aquificaceae bacterium | reverse complement strand
GCTTCGTTGTAGTAGACATCGTTGAAGGTGAATACCACATCGTCTGCGGTAAAAGGCTGACCGTCGCTCCAGCGGACATCTTTTCTAAGATAGAATGTCCAAACCCTGCCGTCTTCGCTTACCTCCCACCTTTGGGCAAGCTCAGGTTCGGATTTCATGGTTTTCAGGTTTATCTTTGTTAGTCCGAGGAACAGATCCCCTATAACGGCGGTTGAGGTGGTTTCCTGAGCGAGAGCCGGATTCAAGGTTTTGGGATCACCTCTGAGAATAAAGTGAACAGTTCCACCCTTCTTACCCTCTTTGGGAGCGAACTCGGAGGGGTCTACCTTTATCAGCTCTATTTTTCCGCCTTCGGGAGAGGTGCTCAGGTAAAAGGGTAGAAATATTAGGATAAGGAAACCAAAAGCGAGGAAGAAAGCCTTCATAGGGAGGTGATCAAATAAGGTTTTCCTTTACCAAAAGCTCCGCTATTTGGACCGTGTTGGTGGCAGCTCCCTTTCTGATGTTGTCGGCTACAACCCACATGGCAAGTCCCGGCGAGAAGGCGATATCCTCCCTTATCCTGCCCACGAATACCTCATCCCTGCCCTGAGCGTCTATGGCAAGCGGGTATTCAGCATTTTTTGGGTCATCTATCACCACCACGCCGGGAGCTTTGCTGAGAACCTCCCTCGCCCTTTCGGGGGATATAAACTTCTTGGTTTCCATGTGAACAGCTTCCGAGTGGGAGTAAAAGACTGGAACCCTGACTGCGGTAGCGGAGACCTTTATGTTGTCGTCGTGAAGGATCTTCCTCGTTTCGTTGAGCATCTTCAGTTCCTCTTTGGTGTAGTCCTTTTCTAAAAACACGTCTATGTGGGGGACCACGTTAAAAGCTATCCTTTTGGCTATATACTTAGCTTCGGGGATGGGTTTTCCTTCACACCAAGCTTTTGTTTGCTCCTCCAACTCCCTTATAGCCTTAGCTCCGGCACCGGACACCGACTGATAGGTGGCTACCACCACCCTGTTTATACCAACCTCGTCGTATATGGGCTTGAGAGCGACCACCATCTGTATGGTGGAGCAGTTGGGGTTGGCTATTATTCTTTTCCTATCAAAAAGCTTCACATCCTCGGGGTTCACCTCGGGAACTACGAGGGGGACATCCGGATCCATCCTCCAAGCGGAGGAGTTATCAACTACAACCACCCCGTCAGAAGCAAACTTGGGTGCATACTCCTTGCTGATGGACCCTCCAGCGGAAAAGAGGGCTATGTCTATACCCTTGAAGGAGGTTTGCTTGCTGAGAGCTTTTACTTCATACTCTTTTCCCCTGAAGGGGAGCTTTTTCCCTTCCGACTTTTCGGAGGCAAAGAGTACCAAGTCGTCTACGGGGAAGTTCCTTTCCTCCAGAACTTTTAGAAAAGTTCTTCCTACCTCTCCCGTAGCTCCTACGATGGCTACCCTGTATCCCATGGTTAAGGTATTTTACCCTCTTTGTGCCCTTATAAACAGCTCCGAATAAACCCTCCCCAAAAGTTCCGCCATCTCCCCGTTTCCGCTGATAACCTCAAGGGCACTGTTCTCTTCCGAAGACCTTACAACCCTTGCCCTCACCTTTATGGTCCTTCCCCTGTGTATAAGGGAAAGCTCACATTCACCCTGAGGCAGGTTTTTATTTACACTCAGGGACGAAAGGCTCAGATCTATAACTTCCCCTTCAATTTCTCTGTCCCCGCACTTGATCTTGGCTATCACGTCAACCAAGCCCCTGATTTTAACCCTCGGGAGCTTTCTTCTGTCCTCACTTACGAAGTCTACGTGGCAGACTATAGCTCTCTCTTCTTTTCTTACCACTCTGGTTTCCACTACCACGTTTTTACCTCTCTCAACGAGAATGTAAAGGGTGTCTCCTTCCTTCAGTTGCTCCTGAAGCTTCATGGGGAGTATGTAGCGGAGGCGCACCTCCTCCTTTGAGAGGGTGTAAACGTTGCAGGTCATGGGCACGTAAGAACCCTCTAAGGGGGCAAAGCCCCTATACCTTTTGCCCGGCTGAAAGAGACCTCTCGTATCTATCACTCAAATACCTCCTGAGTATCTGATAGTAGTAGTTAATCTTGACCATCATCATGTGGGAGTATCTGGACTTACCTATCCTGTCGGGGTGGTATCTCTTGACCATATTTCTGTAAGCTTCTTTGAGTTTTTCTTCAGAGATCTCCTCAAGCCCGAAGAACTTCATGGCTTCTTCAATCCTTATGGGGTGCTTCCTCGGGTTCCTGCAAAAGTCCCAGTAGGTCTTGACGTAGGTTTTCAAAAGGCTTCTTTTGGTTGATTTCAGCTCTTCAAAGGAGGTAATGATAGCCGACGGCGGGAAGTAGAAGACGAGGTTCCTTATTATGGTTCTGTCAAACCACTCCCTGAGGAAATCCTCCTCGTTCATGTGGTTGTATCGCTCATAGAGTTCGTAAAAGGAGGATATAAACTCATCCAATCTGGTCTGATACATGTATTCCACAACTTTCCTGCAGAAGGAGCTCATTACACTCCCTCTGATATTCTGCTCTCTATTATCCTTTTTGTATCTTGGATGATATTCAGGAGAGCTTCTATCCTTGAAGACACCTCCTCGTATTTACCCCTCAACGCCTCCATCCTATACTGAACGAGGTAGAAAAGCTCCTCCACATCGGAAGCCTGCGACTTTTGAGCTTCCGCCTGTTTTGCCACCTCTTCTATTCTGGCTCTGGTGGCGTTTACCTTTTTCTCCACGTCTTTGAGAAGCCTGTCTATGTTCTCGGTGAACTCCATGGTCTTGCCGGCGAGTCTTCTCACCTCTTCCGCAACTACCGCAAAGCCTCTGCCCAGTTCTCCCGCCCTCGCTGCCTCTATAGCAGCGTTCAGGGCAAGAAGGTTAGTTTGCTCGGAGATCTCGTTTATCAAAGACAAAATCTTTGAAATGTCCTCAGATTGTTTGCTCAGCTCTTTCACAAGTTGGAGGTTCCTTTCCAGATGCTCCTGAGTTTGGGTTGCCGCCTCGTTCATGGAACGGACTATCTCAAGACCGTTGCTCACTATGCGGAAAACCTCGTCCAGCTCGGTGAAGCTGGCGGCTGCCTGAGAGGACAGCTTGTTTATATCTTCAAATATGGGTTCAAGTTGCTCCTTCAAAGACAAAAGGCAAGCGGTTTCCGAAGTTTCTTCAGCTTGCTGGGGGATCTCTTCAACTTCCTGCTGTTCCTTTTTCTCGGAGAAAACTACGTAGTTGCTTCCCTCGGATATGATCTCAAGCTCCTCTCTTCCCTTTACTTTCTCCACAGAAAGATCTTCAAGGAGCTCTTTGGCTTTCCTGTTGGCAAACTTTACCTCACCCCTCTCGGTTATCAGAACACCGACGTTTACCGAATCAAGGACGGTCCTGAGAAGCCTCACCTCCGAGGAGCACTTCTCTAACTCAGCCTCAAGCTCCTTTATCCTCCGGCTACTCCCGAACATTACATCCTCTACTTGAATATCTTCTCCATCTTTTCCTTGAGGATTTCGGGTGTGAAAGGCTTTACTATGTAGTTGTTTACCCCCGCCTTCAGAGCCTCAAGGACGTTTTCCTTCTTAGCTTCAGCTGTAACCATTAAAACGGGAAGGTGCTTAAGCTCGGGGTCGCTCCTTATGGTTTTTACCAGCGTCAGACCGTCCATCTCTGGCATGTTCCAGTCGGTTATGACAAAGTCAAACTTTTCATTTTTGAGCTTGGCAAGAGCCTGCTTACCGTTCTCCGCTTCCTCTATATTTGTGTAGCCCAGCTGGTTGAGAATGGTTCTGATTATCCTCCTCATGGTGCTCATATCGTCCACCACAAGTATCTTTATGTCCGGTGGCGGCATGGGCATTTCCTATCCTCCTTAAAGTCCGAATTCTTCAAGCAGTTTATCAACATCCTCTTGGGAGATCCTATCCTGAGATATAAGCTCACTTACTTTTCCTTTGATAGTGGTTATTTCTTCCTCCTTAAGATCCTTCCCTGCGGTTACGTGGGAAACTATTATGTCAAGGAGAGTTTGTTTTATCTTGTCAAGAACGTTTATAACGAGCTTCAGTTGCTGTCCTGCAAGATCGTGGAAGGACATATGTGTATAGAGTTCAAGAAGAGTATTGAGTGTATCTTCATTCCTTATCTTTATGTCCTCTATCTTCTCCCTTACCTTGGGCACTGGGTTTAGGGACAGCAGGAAATCCACATCCTTTTGTATCTGATCCGAGTTTGCCTGAATTTTTTCCAGAAGGTTCATTATTTTGTGGGAGGTTTCCTCCAAGAAAATCATAACGTCTTCTATGTTCTTGGCAGTCTCCGGGATAAGCTGGG
>WFYH01000222.1 GCA_015490215.1 Aquificaceae bacterium | reverse complement strand
TATTTGGAGCTGGCTGGCGTCTTTTATTACTCTCTATACCCTTCTGGAGGTTAAAAGTTGACATGGTCACGGGAGGTTAAAACCATGAAAGTTCTTATTTCAACTTTAGGTAAAGGGCAGTTTGACAGCTTGTGTCTTACAAAAGACTCTTTGAAGAGGCAAAACCGAACAAAAGAATAGAGCTTCGCTTTCTGTCTCCTACCTCCTTCAGGAGGGGAAAACTTGACCACCCCTTGCCTGAGCCTGAGCTGATCTTTAAGGGACTGATAAGGAAGGGGCAGAGATTTTCAGACATTAAGATTGACGTGGATCTTAGGGAGGTTATAAAGGAAAGAATAGCGGTTGCAGGAGCGTGGATAGGGACGAGGAGAGTAAACCTCTCGGGCTTCGGGTGGATCGGTGGTTTTACTGGAAGGGTGGCGCTGAGTCTGGAAGAGAAAGAAGAGAAGGTATTAAAGTGGTTAAATGCCCTTGCCCGCTTTGGTGAATTTGCGGGGGTGGGCAGGAAGACCACCATGGGTTTTGGTGCGGTAAGGCTTGAGGATAAAAAGGTTTCTGAGGAGCCCGATCCAAGCAGAGAGGTGGAAAGCAAAAGTTCTGCTTCCGACAATGTAGCTCAAAGCTGAAAAGATACACTCTTTAGGTTCCTTTTTGGGTTCAAGGTTGTAGTGGAGAAGTTCCTCGGTCTCCTTTACGAAGATGGATCCGAGGACGGGCAGGAAAAGAAGCTCCCAGAGGAAGAAGCTCTCCCCGTTCAAGGAAACCTCCGTATTCGGCGAAGGAGCTAAGAACTCCTCGCTCGCCAAGCTCCACAAAAGCCCGCAGAAGGTCTGAAAGTAAAGCTTTTGAATCTTGGCAAGACCCAGAACATACTCAAGGGAAAAGATGGTTAGAAACTCCGCATTCGCCCTCGAGTAGCGCATGGTCCTTTCTTCAATCTCAAAGAGGAGCCTGTAAAGGGTTAGCCTATCAGGAATTCTGTAGGAGGGAAAGTTCTTGAACTCAAGTCCCGCCTTTGAGACTACTACAGTCCTCGTTTGAGTATCCTTAAGAGGGTAAAAGCTCAGGATCCACCCTGCCTGAGATAATTTTTCTCTGGACACCCCTTTCTTGGTTATTATCAGACCCCTCAGAGCACCCATTCGGTTCCCTCAAAGATGCTACCTATCCGCTTTATCTTTCCCTTCGGGCTCAGTCTTACGAGGGCAAACCTGTCCAAGTCCTCAAGGAGTTCTCTGATCTGTTTTACCGAACTGTCTGGGTCTTCCAGCTCAAAGAAGCTAAACTGTGCATGGAAACCTCTGTTTCTTAGGCGCTTCATAACCTTAGTCCTTCTGGGGTTGGAAGAGATGTCATAGCAGGCTACGTATCTTTTCATGAAATAGCCTCCCCTATCTTTAAAAGGCCCTCTTTTAGCTCCAAAAGGACTTCTTCTTTTAAGCCTTCAAACCAGTTTACAAATTTGGGATAGCTTTCTTTCTTCAATAAGTAGCCTTTTCCAGAACGCTGAAAGTCTCCCCCAGAAAAACGCTTCAGAATGAGGGGCTCTTCAAGCCTTTTGGTTAAAAGGGGTCTGAGAGGTTCCATGACGTCAGAGCAAAAGGAGGCGTGGCTTCCTCTCTTGGTATGAAGAAAGGAGATAAAGGGGTCATATCCCAAGGTTATTACGACGGGAAGGGCTAAGAAGTAGGTGAAGGTGTAGGCAAGACTGAGAAGAGCATTCACGGGGTCCGCAGGTGGACGGTAAACTCTTCCCTGAAACTCAAGCCCGCAGTCTTTTATGTTTTGCTTAAAAGCTCTGAACATTACCTTTGAGGCCTCCCCCTCCACTCCCATAACCTCTTCAAGGAACTCAGTTCTATCCAGCCTTTCCTTCTGGTCTTTTAAATTCATCCTGTAGAACTTTTCAAGCGCTTCAATCTTCAGCAGAACTATCTTCTTTGCTACCTCCAATCTCTTCCTCTTATAGGCTTCATACTGGGAGAGCCTAAGCCTGTTTGCGCTGGAGAAAACCTGAGGTAAAAGGAACCCTTTGGGGC
>WFYH01000221.1 GCA_015490215.1 Aquificaceae bacterium | reverse complement strand
ACCTTTTCCTCCCCGAACTTCTGCTCAAGTTTTTTTCTCACAAAGTAGAGCTTTACCTCCCTCTGGTCTTCGGGGATTCCCTCCATATCAAGGAGAAGCTGTTTTATCTTAGGCATGACCTTGAAGGCGGATTCCCCAACCGCGTCCGTATTTATGGGAACGTCCCTCCAGCCGATTACCTTTATCCCTTCCTTTATAAACTCCGCGACAACCTTGTCCTCAAGGTCTTCATAGAGGAAGAAGACACCTATCGCTAAATTATCTAAGCTGGAAACTTCTTTGCCTGAGTCTTTCAGAATCTTTTCAAAGAACTTTTTAGGTATGTATGTTAAAACTCCAGCACCGTCTCCGGTTTTCCCGTCCCCTCCTATAGCTCCTCGGTGGGTTAGATTTTTAACCGCTTCAACCCCAAGCCTTACGATCTCGTGGGAAGATCTGCCCTGAACATCGCAAACGAAACCTACACCGCAGGCGTCAAACTCTCTTGCCATTCTTAGCACCTCTCAAAAGGGAAAGTATATATAATATATCCTGCTTATCCCGGCGGTCATAAGATCTTGCGCCCGATAGCTCTAAGGTAATCCCAAAGGCTGTCTATGTCAAAGATTTCCTCTTCGCTTACCTCCACGTGCTTCTTTTCCTTTGACCTTTCAAGTAACCTCTTCGCACCGGTGTCTCCCTTTAACAGATGAATTTTCTCCGCGAGGTCCGTGGAAAAGAGGGTAGGCGGGTAGAGGGTGTCCTTTACCTTCAGGGAAACCGCCCTTATAGGTTTTTTAAAGTTTTCCCTCAGCTTTTTTAGGGTTTCGGTTCTCACAAAGGGCATATCCACAGGGTATATAAGGAGTCCGTCCGCTCCCATCTCCTGTGCCCTTTCAAAGGAGAGCCTTATGGAGGAAGCCATACCTTCCTCAAAAGTTGGGTTGTAAAGTTCCTCCAGCCCGAGACGGTCGCATTCCCTTTTTACGAACTCCCTGTAGGCTCCGGTTACGGCTACTGCTTTGTCAAAGCCCGCAAGTTTGCACTTTTCGTAGGCTACCTTAAGGAGTGTTTTTCCGTGGATTTTTAGAAGGGGTTTTGGGATACCTATCCTTGAGGAGCTTCCCGCGCAAAGTATAAAGGCTACGAGCATACGAAGCCCAAAAGCTCTTTCAGTTTGCGGGCGGGGTCATCGCTCTTCATAAGGGAGGTTCCTATTAAGAAAGCGTCCACCTGACAGTTTAGAAGCTCCTCTATCTGCTCCCTTGTCTCTATACCGCTTTCGGCAACTACGAACTGTGCCCCCAGCTCCTTTATTTTCGGAGCAAGCTCCTTTGTTAGGAACACATCTACTTTCAGCGTTTCAAGATCGCGGTTGTTTATACCTATGACCCTCGCCCCCGACCTAAGGGCAAGCTTCGCCTCCTGAAGGGAGAAGACTTCAACCAAAGGTTCAAGACCGAGGTCGTATGCGTAAGCGATGAGATCTTTGAGCCTTTCGGGGCTGAGCACCCTGACTATTAAGAGAACCGCATCCGCACCGTAGGCTTTTGCTTCCAATATCTGAAGCTCGTCAATTATAAAGTCCTTCCTGAGGACGGGGATGTCCACCGCTTCGCTGACCCTTTTGAGGTCCTCCACCGACCCGCCGAAGTAGTTACCGTCGGTGAGAACGGAAATAGCCACCGCCCCCGCCTCTTGGTAAATTCCCGCCTGAGAGACGGGATCCACCTCCCTTATCTTCCCTGCAGAAGGAGAAGCCTTTTTTACCTCCGCTATTATCTTGGTCCTACACCCCGTGAGAGCCTTCCTGAGGCTTCTTACCTCCTTTCGTCTTTCGGCGAGGTCTTCCAGCTCACGGCGTTTTTCCCTCAGAAGCTCTACCTCTCTTTCTTTGAGGGGAAGGATCTTTTCTAAAAATCCCATCAAACAAAAAGTTTACCCGGATTGAAGAGATTCTTGGGGTCAAAGAGAGACTTTATACCCTTTAAGAGCTCGTAGCCTACCTCTCCGAACTGCCACTTGAGAAACTTCCTTTTGGTAAGCCCCACACCGTGCTCACCCGTTATTGAGCCGTTATAAGAAAGAGCAAGCTCAAACACCTCATCCACCGCCTCCTCCGCTCTCTTTTCTTCCTCGGGGTTTGCCTTGTCGTAAAGGAAGTTAACGTGGAGGTTCCCGTCCCCTATGTGACCGAAGACCACCATAAGCAGGTCGTATTTTTGGGCAATACTGCGCAGCTTCGGAAGAGCCTCCGGAAGATAGGTTCTCGGGAAAACTATATCCTCGTTTATCTTACCGCTTCTCAGGTTTCCGAGGGCTGGACCGAGGTTTTTGCGGGCTGTCCAAAGCCTCTGCTCTTCTTCTTTGTCCTTTGCTACCCTTACCCTTGCTCCGATGGTCTCAAGGATGTCCTTAACCTCCTCTATCTGCTCTCTTACTGCGGTTTCCGAGCCGTCAACCTCTATAAGGAGCAGAGCCTCCGCATCCTTGGGAAGTCCCGCCGGTTTGTAATCCTCAACAGCCCTTATCGCGTCCTTGTCCATGAACTCAAGGGCGGAGGGAAATATACCTGAGGTAAAGATTGCAGTTACAGCTTTTCCTACCTTTTCAAGATCGTCAAAAAGGGCTAAGGCGGTGGCGGTGGCTTTCGGTTTGGGAATGAGTTTGACGACGGCTGAGGTCAGCAGTCCGAGCGTGCCCTCCGACCCTACAAAGAGTTTGGTGATGTCGTAGCCCGCCACATCCTTGAGAATGGGGTTTCCCGTTTTTATGAGGTTTCCCCCCTTTATAACCGCCCTTATGCCGAGCACATACTCACGGGTAACACCGTATTTAAGGCACCTCGGACCTCCCGCATTCTCCGCTATGTTCCCGCCTATGGTTGAGTATTTGAAAGAGGACGGATCGGGGGGATAAAAAAGCCCCAACTTTTCTACATGCCTTTGGAAGTCGTGGGTAACCACACCCGGCTCCACATAGGCGGTTGCGTTGTCCACGTCTACCTT
>WFYH01000220.1 GCA_015490215.1 Aquificaceae bacterium | reverse complement strand
GTTCAGCTAAAGCATCCTGAAGAGAAGGGGAAAATAACGGTTCCTATTCATAAGGGGAAGGTCTTGCCGATAGGAACTGTAAAATCAATATTTAAACAGGCAGGGATAAAGGATGTTGAAGACTAAGGTTAGGTTTCTTGTCGCCCTTAGGAAGGATGAGGGAAGCGATTGGGGAGCCGAAGTAATAGGGGCTCCCATATTTAGCGTTGGTTCTTCTCCCGAAGAAGCCCTTGAGAACCTCAAGTCCGCCATCTACTTACATTATGAAGGAGAAGACATAGACTACGACATTCCCGTTGAAATTCTTAATTCGGGCGAGTATGATGATGCAATATTGAGGATATTAGAAGTCTAAAGGGCACCCACCGAAGAAGGATGAAGTTCCTTGTAGTAGGCGTAGGGGCTATAGGAGGAGCTTTTCTTGCTTTTCTGTCACGGGCGGGTTACAGGACTGCCGGGCTGGTAAAGAAAGGAAGAAAAATAAACTCCTTGAAGGTGGAAGGTCTTTGGGGTGATTTCGAGGTAAAGGTTGAAACAGTAGAGGATATAAAAGAGCTTGACTTTGTCCCCGACATAGTCATCCTATCTGTAAAGTCTTACGACACACAAAAAGCCCTTGAGACGGTCAAACCTCTCTTTGAAACCTCTCCGAGCACCAAACTTCTGGTAGCCCAAAACGGCTACGGCAACTACGAAAAGGCGGTTGCCCTCTTCGGAGAAGGAAGGGTGATCCTCTCAAGGATAATATTCGGTTCGGAAAAGCACAGAGAGAACCGTATAAGGATAACCGTCTGTGCGGACGACGTGGTTATCGGAGATCCATCTATGAAAATAAGCCCCAAAGAGCTAAAAAATTTGGCTGAGCTTCTGACCAAGGCTGGAATACCCACCCGCTACGAGGAGGAGGTTTATAAGTTTCTTTGGGACAAGATAATCTACAACTGCGCCCTCAACCCCTTGGGGGCGCTTCTTGAGGTCAACTACGGCTATTTAGCGCAAACACCTTACACGAAGGAAATAATGAACAGGATAATAGATGAAATCTTTGAGGTCCTGAAGCTTAAAGGAATTGAGACCTTCTGGAGTAGTCCCGAAGAGTATAAAAGGGCTTTCTACGAAAAGCTCATCCCGCCCACAGCCTCTCACTACCCCTCCATGCTCAGAGATATAGGAAGAGGTAAAACCGAGATAGATGCCCTCAACGGTGCTATCTGTGACCTCGCTCGGGAGGTGGGCATAGAGGCTCCTACCAACAGGACTATAACTGATCTTATAAAGGCAAAGGAGCGCCTATTCCAGTCCTAACTCTTTAAGGAGACTCTTTGAAAAACCCTCTATTATCTTTGCCTTGTCCGGAATTATGTTGTATGGGACGCCGTTCACACCGAGCATATCTACAACTTTCAGATGCTCGTCCACCAAGGGACACCTTTCCACCCTCGGGACGTTTCCGTCAAGCTTACCCGAGAGAACCTCGTCAAGGGCTTTGAGCTTGTTCCTCGCACAGGCTATGTAATAGCTCTTTCTGAAGTTCTCTTCACCCCAAGCTTTAAAGGGGAAAAGAAAGACGTATATCCTGAGCTTGTCAAGGTGTTTTTTCAGCTCCTTCCACTCCGCCCTGCAATGGGGGCAGTCGGGGTTTATAACGGTTATCAGTTTTTTATCCCCGGACCCCACCACTATGGCTTTGTCTAAGGGAATCTTTTCTATCTGCTGGCGGATAAGCTCCTCGTATAAACTGCCCCCAAGCGCAAAGCTCAGCGTGATGAGGAAGATAAAGACAGCTCTGAGCATATCTTTTTTATTTTATCCCTAACGCTGTTTATTATCCAATCGGGCGTGGAGGCACCTGCGGTTATGCCTACTCTTTTGACCCCTTCAAACCAAGAGGGATCAAGCTCATCGGGGGTTTCAATGTGGTAGGAATTGGGGTTTAAACTCTTGGAAATGTTATAAAGCCTCCTTGTATTTCCGCTGTTTTTACCTCCGATTATGATCATCACATCCACCTGAGGGGCAAGGTTATAGACGTCCTCTTGGCGCACCGAGGTGGCGTTGCATATGGTGTTTATAACCTTAAGCTCCTTAACCCACAGGGCAAGTTCCCCTACGACCTCTTTGAAGAACTTTTCACTTTGGGTGGTCTGAGACACGACCCCTACCCTTTCATATCTGTAAGCTTCCTTCAGATCCTCCAAGCTCTCAACCACTATTCCCTTACCACCGCTTTCCTTCAGATAGCCCAGCGTTCCTATTACCTCAGGGTGCTTCTTTTCTCCGACTATAACTATGAAGTATCCCTCCTTTGCGAGGTCCACGACCGCCTCGTGAACCGCTTTAACATAAGGACAGGTAGCATCTATGACCTCTAAACCCTTTTCACGGAGCTGGCGCTCTTTATCGGGTGGTATGCCGTGAGATCTTATGATTACCGCATCGCCTTCGTGAAGCTCTTGCCCTTCCAAGGGGATTACCCCTTTGCTCTTTAGCCTCTCCACCTCTTGGGGGTTGTGTATTATGGGACCGAGGGTGTAAACCCTTTTCCCCTCAAGGGTTAGCTTGGAAGAGTCCTCGGCAAGCTTTACAGCCCTCTTTACCCCGAAGCAAAAACCCGCATTCTTGGCAACTATTATCTCCACCATGATTAGTAGAATTTTAAAATAAAAAGGCTGGGGAAATAGCGCCTGCCGGGTTCATCCCCAGCCTGTAAGGGCGCTATACAAATAGCCCGGCACCCGAGTGGTAACGGCTCGGGTAGTTGGAACGGAGATGGAGGACATAGTTGTAGGCGGATACTTGGTAAAGGGGGACAGATACTACACCAAGGACCACGAGTGGGCTTACATAAGGAACGGCAAGGCTCAGATAGGTATAACCGACTATGCTCAGAAGATGCTCGGGGACATAGTCTACGTGGACCTTCCCGAAAAGGATCAGGATATAGAAGCGGGAGAAACCTTAGCTAACGTGGAATCGGTAAAGAACGTGGCACCCGTATACAGTCCGGTAACCGGCACGGTCATAGAAGTTAATGAGGATCTTTCCGATGACCCTTCACTTGTTAACGAGGATCCCTACGATGCGGGCTGGATAGCTGTGGTGGAGATGAACGATCCCACCGAGATAGAAGATCTCATGCCTGCAGAGGATTATGCCCAACTTCTGAGCGAAATAATAAAAGAGGAGCAAGGGGAAGAGTCCTCCGAAGAGATACCCGTTGAAGGAATTGAAGAGTCCCTTGAAAACCTCCCTGAAGAAGAGTTAGGCTACGAAGAGGAAAGGTAATGTTCATACCCCACTCCGAAGAGGAAACCGAGAGTATCCTCAAAAGACTCGGACTTTCTTCCCTTGAAGATCTCTTTTCCCATATAGATCCTTCCCTGCTCTCCGATCCGCCCGATTTACCCGAACCGATGGCGGAAGAACAGATAAGGAAGTATTTCAAAGGGCTTGCTTCCAAAAACAGACCTCTTGTTTACTTTGCGGGAGCAGGCAGTTACGATAGGATAGTTCCTGCGGTCATACCCTACATCCTCTCAAGGGGGGAATTTCTTACCGCCTATACACCCTATCAGCCCGAAGCTTCTCAGGGGACCCTTCAGGCGATCTTTGAGTATCAAACCCTTATCGCAGGGCTTACAGGTATGGACGTAGCCAACGCTTCTATGTATGACGGAGCCTCCGCCCTTGCGGAAGCGGTTCTCATGGCAAGGGCTATAAGGGGTAAGGGGAAAAGGGTAATCTTGTCGGAAGGTGTAAACCC
>WFYH01000219.1 GCA_015490215.1 Aquificaceae bacterium | reverse complement strand
TCGTCGTCAAGATGTTCGGGCTGGTGTTCTTCGTCCTGTGGCTCCACTGGACCCTCCCGAGGTTCCAGGCAAAGGACGTCACAGAGATAGCCTGGAAGATTATGCTCCCCCTTGCCCTTGCCAATATAATTGTTACCGCGGTTGTTGTTTACCTCAGAGGAGGATAAGCTATGGCTATAAAGAGACTCAGCAGGAAGGATTACCTCAACATCCTTGAGGCGATCTTTTTCATAGATTTTCTCAAAGGGCTTTCGGTTACTCTCAGGAACCTTCTTAGAAAGCCCATAACTACTGAATACCCTCAGGAAAAGCTGACACCGCCCAAGAGGTTCAGAGGAGCCCACGGCCACTTTGTCTGGGATGGTACAGAGCCCGATTCCCTCAAGGCTATAGAGAAGTTCATGAGCTACGAAAAGGGAAAGAGCAGGTGCGTTGCCTGCTACATGTGCCAGACCGCCTGTCCAATGCCCACTCTCTTCAGGATAGAAGCTGTTCAGATGCCCGATGGTTCCAAAAAGGTTACCCGCTTTGATATGAACCTTCTCAACTGCCTCTTCTGCGGGCTGTGTGTTGATGCATGCCCGGTGGGATGCCTCACGATGACGGACCTGTTTGAACTTGCTGGCTACTCAAGGAGGGATGAGGTTCTCAGAATGGACAGGCTTGAGGAGTTTGCCATTGACTTCAAAAAGCGCAGAGGCGACGAGCCCGACAGGATCTGGCCCGTTGATGAGGAAAGGGAAAAGCTCTGGGGGAAGATAGAGTGGAGTGGCTGATCTTCGGTTTTCTGGGGCTGTGGCTACTCGTTTCCGTTCTCGGATCAATACTTGTCAAAAACCCAGTTCACTCCATTCTCTTTTTCCTTTCCGCAGTTCTTGCCACCGCTGGTCTGTTTTTGTCCCTAAGGGCAGAGATCCTCGCAGGCCTACAGATACTCATCTACGCAGTAGCTATTATTGTCTTCTACGTTCTTGTTATAACAACGATCCCATGGGAGAAGGTCAAGCGCTTTGAAGGTGTTTACAAAAAGGAACTTGCCTTTGGTCTGCCCCTTGTTCTGGCTATCTTTGGTCTCATTGCATACGCCCTTTACAGGGGATCCCTCCACCAGCCAGCCGTTGTTAAGGCTGACAGCGTAAGGGATCTCGGTAAGAACCTCTTTACCTCCTACCTCTTTCCCTTTGAGGTCGCTTCCGTTATACTTTTAGTCGCCATGATAGGCGCTATCCTCTTAGGGAGGAAGGAGGAGTGAGTAAGGTTCTAGAAGATGTAAAAGAAGTTTCTTTTTATGAGCTTTTTGACAAAAAAGCCGTGTATGTTATACCAAACTATCAAAGACCTTATGCGTGGGGTGACAAACAAATAGAGGATTTCATAACAGATATAAGAGTAGCCTTTGAATCTTTTGATAATACAGGCTCATATTTATTTGGTAACATATACCTAGCTAAGATAAACAATGAAGAAGACATCCAGAAATATTTAGCAGATGAAACAAGAGGTATATTTGATGAATGCGGTTTTCCTCTATACTCTAACGACAATGAGGTGGATATTTTTCTAATAATTGATGGTCAGCAAAGGATCACAACCTTCTACATGCTGTTAAAACATTTAAACGAACCACTTGATGATATAAAAATAGATAACTGCGATGTAGAAATTCCAAGACTTATATTAGGAGAGCTGGATAATGAATTTTTCCACAAATTATTAAAAGAGAATAATCCTCAAGAACATCAAGAACATCCTCAAGAACACACGCTCAGTAATAAAAGGCTCAGGATTGCCTATAATATTTTGGAAGATTTTGCGAAGAACTTCAGCAGTAAAGAAAGTAGCTTTAAAAAATTTATAAAGAATAATCTAAAAGTTATAAAGTCTGAAGTGTCGGACATGAAGTATGCAGTTCTGCTTTTTACTACGCAAACTGATAGAGGTAAAGAATTAACTTATATAGAGCGATTAAAGAGTTTATTAGAGTTCTATTCGTATAATAAACTCGGTGGTAGCTTATCAAATGATATAAATTCTACTTTCAACAGAGTTTTCCTGATTATGGAAAGGGTTATAAGTGAGGAGGTATATAAAGACGAAAGGGAGTTTGAGGATTATTTTTTTAAGATAATAGAAATCTTAAGAGTTTTAGATGAATCTGATGGAAATTTACGGAATGCCAGAAGAGCAAAACCGGAAGAGGTATATGATGGTATAAGAAGAAAACTGAGAAGTATGACTGAACCAGAAAATATAGAACAATCTATAAAAAGAAATCTTGACGTTATAGGTAGTATTGTAAGCCTTTTTGAACACATAGTTGGAAATATAGATCATAAAGACTTTAAACGTATTTTCAAGATACTCAAGCCAGGACCTATGTCCTATGCTTTCATGGTGAGGTTTAAGCAACTGTATAAAGGTGTGGACTTTAAGGATAAGAATTTTGATTGGGAACTCACATATAACGAAAGGATACTGGATAAAATTGACCGATGGATAAAGTATTGGGACGAAGAGAAAAAGGAGCGCAGGTGCGAAAATTTTGATGACATTTTTGACCAATTAAAACAAACAATATCCTCTTTTAAAGAGGAGCTGAAAAATAAAAGTTCTTGCAGAATATCTGTGCTTGATTTTGTAGAGCTTATGGAGTTAAGTATATGGAAGGCACACAAAGAGCCTGTAGAGAGTTTCAGGAATGGTTGGAGAAGAGCTTTTAATTCTGAATCTCCTCGAGGAGTATTTAATGCTTTTAATGAGCTGGTTGAATATTATAAAAGCAATTACATTTTTGATGGAGATATCATAAGATACATATTGATGGAATATGAACGCATCGAGTTTTCTAATGAAGAAATCGTAGACATAATAACATCTGAAGAACCTAAGCTGGAAATTGAACACATTTTTGCATCAGAGGCTTTTGATGATAAAGAAAATCTGCTCAGTAGTTATGGATTTTCCGACCAAATGGATTATAGAGACTTCTCAGAAAAATGGGGGAACAAGATCTTCCTTGAAAAAGGTCTTAATTCAAAAGTAAGGGAAAAGCTTCCTCAGGATAAAGCGCAAGATTATATGGAATTTTGCCAACAAAATAGGACAAAAGTTAAGTCGTTATGTCCCTTGGGAAAAGACTTGGATAGTATAGACGATAAAGCAGATAAACAACCGACACCGTCGTATAGATGCTATTTGGAACTACGTGATGTGTTGCTAAAAGCGTTCACATACCGGAGATTCCCATGTTAGGAATATGGTATATTTCTTATCCCTATTTGGAGGGCAAGGAGTGACCATAGAGAAGGCATATATGCTTTTAGGGATCCTCGTCTTTCTCTTGGGACTCCTCGGTGTAATGATACGGAAGAACCTCATAACGGTTCTGGTGAGCACCGAGATAATGCTCAACGGCGTCAACCTTGTGCTGGTTGCTGTTGATACTTACCTCGGGAGGGTGGACGGTCAGATCTTTGCCCTCTTTGTGCTGACGGTCGCCGCAGCGGAGGTGGCTGTCGGACTTGGCCTTGTGGTCTCAATCTTTCGTCTGAAAGGTTACGAAGGATCTTCGGAGCTTGTTCACCTGAGGGATTAAAAGATGGAAGGAATCCTCATACTCCTGATGCCACTTTTTGCCTTCACAATAACCGCCCTCGGCGGTCGCAGGCTGGGGGACCTTGCAAGCGGTGTGATAACGACCCTCGGTGGATTCTTCTCCTTTGTGTTTGCCCTCTACACCATGTTCAGAGCCATAAAGGATCCCTTCACAGTCAAGGTTTACAACTTCCTTCCCCTCAAGGAGGGCGGTGTTTCAATAGGCTTTTACTTTGATGCCCTTTCCACCACCATGGCTGTGGTGGTCACTGGCGTAGCGACAGTGATCTTCCTCTATTCCATCGGCTACATGCACAACGAGTTTGGCAAATGGACCCACAAGTTCTACACCTATCTCTCCCTTTTTCTCTTTTCCATGCTTTTAATAGTCCTTTCTGACAATCTCATAGGGATCTTTGCAGGGTGGGAAGGCGTAGGCCTCGCCTCCTATCT